>JAKALV010000019.1 GCA_021824055.1 Acidobacteriota bacterium | reverse complement strand
TGCGGCCCGCCGCTGGCGCGGGCGCTCGCAACGTCCCTCAATTCGAAGAACAGCAAGGGTGAAGTGACCCCGGGCATCACCGCCGCCGCCCGGATGAAGACGGCGGGCGCCGAAATCGCGGCAGCGTGCGACGGCTTCTTCCGCCGCGCAGCCATTGCCGCCAGTCTCACCGCGGACGAACGACGCGAGATCCTCCGCGGCATGCTGCTGACTCGCGGCGTCGACAACCGCATGAAGACGTTCTTCACCAGCGGTGAGGTGAAGTACGGCGCGGCCGGATTCCAGGGCAAGGGGTTCCGGTCGCTCGGTCAGGAAGCGATCTACGCCGCGGGCATTCGTCTGCATCGTGGCGCGGCGTTCGGGGCTGGTGGCGGCGCCTACGGCGGCGACGTCGTGGCGCCGCTCATTCGCGACCTTGGCGTTGCCCTGGCCATGCGGCCGGATCGTGAGGCCGTGCGCATGGTGCTCAGCGCGCAGATGGCCAAGGCAGGGCCGCCGATGGACGGGCGCGACCTGCACCTCGGCGATTTCTCCTGGGGTGTGCTGCCGGCCTCGGCGCCGCTGTCGATCAGTACGCTCACGGTGTCCGGCATGGGCCTCGCCTTCAAACTCAAGCAGGAGGCGCGAGTGGGCTTCTCGTTCATCGGCGAGGGCGGATCGTCGCTGGGCGAATGGCACGAGGCCATCAACCTGTGCGCCGCGCGCCGGTTGCCGGTGGTGTTCTGCGTGCAGAACAACCAGACGGCGCTCTCGACGCCGGTCAGCGATCAATCCGCGGCACGCGTGTTTGCCGACAAAGCCCTCGGCTACGGCATTCCGGGGATCACGATCGACGGCACCGATCCGGACGCGATCGCGGCGGCGTTCACCTGGGCGGCCGACCGCGCGCGCGCGGGCGACGGGCCGGCCCTGATTGAGCTGATCGCGATGCGCATGTGCGGGCACGCGCACCACGACGACATGCTCTACCTCGGCAAAGACCCGCAAGTGTCGTGGGAGTACCCGCCGCTCACCGATCAGGGCTACGCCAACGCGGAGCTGTACGCGTTCTGGCGGGAACGCGATCCCATCAAGACCTACTCAGCCCGCCTCGAGGCCGACGGCGTGCTGCAGCGCGGCGAACTGGCCGCGTGGAAGAAGGACATCGAAACGCTGATCGAGGCCGAAGCGCAGGCGGTGATCGCCGCGCCGTGGCCGGATCCGGCGCGCGTGACCGTTGGTGTGCTCGCGAACGATCCCGTGGACCGCGCGCGCGTGGAAGTGCTCGATCGGGATCTGTCCGGACCGGCCGAGGGCGCGCGGCCCGCGCTGGAACTAGCGCCCGCGTTCGACAAGAAAGGCGCGACCTTTCTTGAAGCCGTGATGCTCGGCGTGGGCGATGCGCTCGCCGCCGATCCGCGCGTGTTCGTCATCGGCGAGGATGTCGGCGGCAAGTACGGCAACGCGTTTCTGCTGCTGCGTCCGCTGCTCGAGAAGTTCGGCGACCGGATCCTGAACGCGCCGCTGGCGGAAGGCGCGGTACTCGGCGCGTGCGTGGGCGCGGCGCTCGGCGGGATGCGGCCGATCGGCGAGATGCAGTTCAATGATTTCGTCGCGACGGGGTTCAACCAGCTCGTCAACAATGCCGCGAAGATCCGGTATCGCTGGGGCGGCGACGTCCCGATGGTGATCCGCATGCCGTGGGGCGGTCTGCGCCATGCCGGCCCGTATCACTCGCAGAATACGGAGCCGTGGTTCTATCGCACGCCGGGGTTGAAGATCGTGGTGCCGTCCACGCCACACGATGCACGCGCGCTGATGGCCGCCGCAGTCGCTGATCCCGACCCGGTGCTGTACTACGAACACATCGCGCTGTACCGGGATCCGCGCGTGAAGCAGTTGATCGGCGCGGACGCGCCGGCGCCGCTGCCGATCGGCCGGGCCGCGCTGCGTCGCGAGGGCGACGACCTCGCGATCATTTCGTACGGCGCCTACGTCCACGCGTCGTTACGCGTGGCCGAACGTCTCAGCGGCGAAGGGATCGAGGCGTCGGTGCTCGACCTGCGCTCGCTCGCGCCGCTCGACCGAGCCGCGGTGCTCGCCCTTGCGCGCCATACCGGCCGGGTGCTCATCGTGCATGAAGACTCGCGGACCGGCGGCATCGGAGAGTCGCTGGCGGCGATCATTCAGGAGGAGGCCTTCGATGCGCTGGATGCGCCCGTGCGCATCGTCGCGGCGCTCGACACGCCTGTGCCGTACTCGCCGCCGCTCGAGGACGTGTTCCTGCCAACCGAAGATGTCATCACGCACGCAGCGCGGCGTCTCGTTCGGTACTAGGCTGGCCGCGGCCCTCGCCACGGTCAGCGTCAGCGTCGCCATCTGGCTGTCCCTGCAACCGCACCGCCTGGCCGATCTCAACCGCATCGTCGTCTGGACGGGGCAGTGGCTGCACGGCGCGCACCTGTACGGGCCCGATTCCGACGTCGACTATCCGCCCTGGGCCATCGTCACGCTGAGTCCATTGGCGCTGGTGCCCGCGGCGGCGCTGCCCGTGCTGTGGGTCACCGGCAACCTCGCCGCGCTGGCGTGGACGGCGCAGCGACTGGCGCGCTCGCAGACTGTCATGTTCCTTCTGCTCGCTGCCGGAGCGCTGCGGACACTGAATCAATTCTCGCTGATGGCGCTGGCGCTCGCGGTGGCCGGCACGACCGGCGCGGGACCGCTTCGCCCGTTGTGGCTCGGCTTGTCTCTGATGAAGCCGCAGATTGGCGCGGTGTTCGTCCTGCAGGCCCTGTGGCGGCGCCAGTGGAAGCTTGCCGCCACCGCGGGCCTCGTGCCGTTGGTGCTGTTGGGCGTCTACGCGGCACGGGCGCATGTCTCTGTCCTGGCCGTGCCGTTCGCGTACGCGCAGTCCATCGGCGTGCAGTATGGCCATGTGTTCATCGGGCAGACGGAAATCACGCCATGGCTTCGAGCGGCGTGGCCGCAGGTGCCGGCCGCGGCGCTCACGCTGCTCGTGGCGGCGTTGGTTCTTATCCCACTGGCGCGGACGAACACCTACCTCGGATTGGCGCTGGCGTCGCTCCTCTCGCTGCGGCACTTGTCGTACGATCTGGTTCTTCTCTTGCCGTGGGTGGCGACACTCGACGGCGCCGCCGTCTGGGTGGCGGCGGGGCTGCTCGTTGCGGACCCCTCGGCCGTGGGGCATTTGATCGCGCCGCAGTCCCTGCTGGCGCGCCACGGTGATCGCCTCTGCTTGCTTGCCCTTTGGCTGGTGGCTGCGGTGCGTCGCCAGGGCGATCAGCCCTCCTCGTCCAGACAGGTCTAGCGAATCTGTGCGCTAGAACATAGAATGACACAATGCGACAGAACGTCCACGTGGCGGAGTTTGACAGGGTCAAACTCGCGAGGGACTATTCCTCGCGCCTGGTCGTCCTGTCCCTGTGACCGAGAGGGCGAAGCTGTCTCTTTTGTTGGAGTTACGAAAACCACATTGTGAGGCGGCCTTGATAATGCCGACAATAGCTACAGGATGCCTTCAGCGATGAGCCGCAGCGCGTTAATCGCCTTGACCGTGCTGCTGTTTGCCGCGCCGGTTTCGGCGCAGAGTTTCCGCCCGCCGGATCCCCTGTCGAGACCCTGGAGCACGGCGCAGATCAACCTTGGGCCGATCTACTTCGCGCCGACGCTTCAATTGACCGGCGTTGGCGTTGACAACAACGTTTTCAACGAACCCGCCAATCCCAAGAACGATCTCACCGGCACGCTGGGCATGCGTTCGCTGGTGGGCGTGCACTTCGGCGAAGCGATCGTGCTCCAGGTGACGCAGTCGAACAGCTATATCTGGTATCGCCGCTACCGCTCGGAGCGATCGATCGACAGCGGGCTCAATTTCGTCCTCGAGTACCGGTCGCGCCTGATTCGACCATGGGTGCGCTGGGACAAGGTCAAGACGAGCCAGCGGGTCGGCACGGAGATCGACACGCGCGCGGAGCGGAGGACGCCGAACTTCGATTTCGGCGCGGATTTCAGCGGCATCTTTCGATTGGGCGTATCGGTGGCGGCGCGTCGGGCCAGACTCCGCTACAACGACACCGTGGTGACGCCCGACGGCGCGAATCTGAGCGAAGCGCTCGACAACCAATCCGATTCCTACCAGGGGTTCCTGCGCTATCAGTTGACCGACTTGAGCGACTTCATTCTCGGCGCGGACTTCGTCCGTGACCGGTTTTCGAAGTCGCCGCTGAGGGATAACGACAGCTACTACTACTACGCGGGCCTTCGCACGAAACAGGGCGCGATGTTTGTCGGGTCGGCGACCGCCGGCTTCAGGCGGCAGCGGCACAAGGACCCGTCGGTGCCGGACTTCAACGGCATGATCGCCAACATCGACGTGTCCGTCGTGCCGAACGAGTTTCTGCGCCTCGACATCAACGGGGGCCGCGATCTCGGATATTCCTATCAGGAGAAATACCCGTACTTCGTGCAGCAGGACGGCGGCGCCACGCTCACCAACCGATTTTCCGAACATCTCGACGTCGTCGCATCCGCCCGCGGTACATGGCTTCACTACGACGAGACCATGGCCGGGCTGAAGGATCCGCACACGGACCGGACGACCGTGTTTGGTCTGGGGATCGGCTACTACGTCGGGGGCGGCACCGGCACACGCCTTGGGATCCTGTTTGAGCGGGCACAGCGCGTGTCGCCGATCGGCGACCGCAACTACGTGACCAATCGCTTCTCGTCGAACTATCGGTTCTCGTTTTAGGAATGGATGTCGAGCACATGAACCAGACGGTCAAACTCGGGACGCGTATGTTGGCGGGGGTCTTCCTCGCCGTCGCGACTCTTTCGGCACAGCAGGCCCCGCAGGCGCCGACGCCAAAACAGGTGCCCGGCTACATCATCGGCCCCGGCGACGTCTTGAGAGTGTCCGTGTACGTCGGCGGCATGTTGCAGCAGGATTTCCGCCAGACTGACTACACCGTGCAGACGGATGGGTCCGTGGTGCTGCCGCTCTTGTCGAAGGCGGTCACTGTGGCGGGCCTGTCGGTGTCGGCCGCGGCCTCGGCCATTCGGCAGGCCCTGATCGACGGCAAACAGTTCGATGACGCGACGGTCGACATCACCATGATGGGGTACCACTCGTCGCAGATCCGGGTGCAGGGCGCGGTGCGCACCCCGGGCAGCCAGACGATGACGGCCGAGAAGATGAACATCAGTGATGCGCTGAACGCCGCCGGCGGCCTGCTGGCATCGTCCGGCACCCAGATCCGCGTGAAGCGCGCCACGCCGCGTCCGGTTGAGCCCGACGTGCTGGTCGTCGATGGCTGGGAGATCTACTCCAAGGATGACCTCAACGACGGCAAGCTCATCGACGTGCAACTCTACGACGATGACACCGTGGATGTGCCTGTGGCGCCGAAGTTCTTCGTGAACGGCTTCGTGACGTCGCCGGGCGAGTACCAGTGGGAGCCCAATCTCACGCTGGAGCGTGCCCTGCTGAAGGCGGGGGACGTCAAGCCGGAGGGCGCGAAGAACCGCGTGTCGATTCGCCGGATGGATCCGAAGACGAAGCAATCCAAAGAGGTGAAGTTGGCGAAGGACAAGCTGTCCACGATCGTCGAACCCGGGGACGTCATCTACGTGCCCAAGCGGCGTATGTAGTTCCCCCGACTTCACCGCGCGCCGAACGTACGCGTCTCATTGCGCCTCGCTCTCCTCACACCAGACTGGACCCCCAACGGCGGCGTTGCCACGTACGTTCGATTGGTGTCGGCGGCGCTCGGCGAGGCCGGGCATCAGGTGCTCGTCCTGCATGCGGATTCCTCCGATGGGGAGACTCCGCCCGGCGTGGAACTCCACCGCCTGCTGTCGCACCACTATGCCGCCACCGGCGCTGACGCGGAGCGGGCCGTCGCGGGCGCGATGGACCGGCTCCTGGATTTCCGGCCGGACATCGTTCATGTGCATGGCGCCAACAACATTCCGCTCGAGCGCCGCGTGCTGTCCGAGTTCGCGGCGATCAAGACATTTCATGTCTACGAGTTCTGCCCGTCAGGCACGAAGTTCCACCACGCGACCGATCAGGCGTGCACGTTTGCCACGAGCGGGGCGTGCGTGCCACGGCAGGCGTATCTGCGCTGCACGCTCAGCAAGCGGCCCGGCGTGTGGTGGTCGCAGTACAGACGAGCGGTGAATCTGAACGCGCACAACCAGGCGTTTCCCCGATGTGTCGTGGCGTCGCGCTATGTCCGGAACGAGGCGGTGCGCACGGGGTACGATGCCGGACGCGTCGACGTCGTGCCGTATTTCACGACGATTCCCGTGGAGCCGCCGGCGCCACGCGCCGGGCGCATCCTGTTTGTCGGACGGCTCACTCGCGAGAAGGGCGTTGACCTGCTCTTTGACGCGCTCGCGCAATTGTCCGGGGGCTGGACCTGCACGGTCGTCGGTGAAGGAATCGCGTCGGCGAAAGTGCGCGACGAGGCGCGCGCGCGCGGGCTCGACGGCCGCGTGACCTTTGCCGGCTGGCTCAACGGCGCGGCACTGTCGGCGGCGTTTGCCGAAGCGGCCGTCGTCGCCGTGCCGTCGCGCTGGCCGGAGCCGTTCGGCATCGTCGGCATTGAAGCCATGGCGCACGCGCGCCCGGTGGTGGCGTTCCGGGTTGGCGGCATACCCGAGTGGCTCGACGATGGCATCACGGGATGGAGCGTGAACCCGGGCGACACGCGCGCATTCAGCGAGCGTCTGGCCTGGCTGCTGGCGCATCCGCCGGAGGGTGCGGCCATGGGGCGTCGCGGCCGTGCGCGCGTTCAGCGCGACTTCGTGGCGTCGGCGCATCTCGGTCAATTGCTCCCGATTTACGAGCGGATCCGTGCCGGACACTGATCTCGAACACGGGCTCGGCCTCCGCCTGCTCAAGAACCTGGCCGTGCAGTCGGGCTCGCAGGCCGTCGTGATCGTGCTGGGTTTGATCACCACCTACGTACTGGCGCGCCAACTTGGGCCGGAAGCGTGGGGCGGGTTCAATTACCTCTTCGCCTACATCTACCTCTTCCTCGCGTTGAACGATCTCGGCATCACCTACACGGTGGTCCGTGAAGTGGCTCAAGCCCCATTGCGCACCGAGGAACTGGTGCAGAACATGCTGGGTCTGAAGCTGGTGCTGTCGGTCGTGTCGGTGCTGCTCGGCTGGCTGGTGGTCGCGTTGCTCCCCTTGCCGGCGGCGTACAAGCTGGCCGTCCGCGTTTTTCTGCTGATCCTGCCGGTGCAGGCGTTCACGACGCCGGCCGTGATTCTGCAGGCGCGGCTTCAGGTGGCTCGCGGCACGATTGTGGACTTGGCCAACCGTCTGACCGGCTTCACGCTGATGATGCTCTCGGTCTGGGCGGGCCATGGTCTTCTGTTCGTGACGTTGTCCCTGGTCTGCGGCGAAATCGTCGGCGCCCTCGCGATCGTGGCTCTGACGTTTCGCGCATCGAAGCCATGGCCCAGGTTCGATCTGCCCATCTGGCGGCACATGATCCGATCGAGCCTGCCCCTCAGCGGGACCAGCCTGCTTGTGGCGATGTTGAACCGGTTCGATTCTCTGATGCTGCAGGCGCTTGGCGATCTCACCCAGGTCGGCTACTACGGCGCCGCGTACCGTCTGCCCAACCTGTTCGAGCGCGTTCCGCAGCTGGCGATGGCGACGCTGTTTCCGGTCATGTCGCGATTGGCCGCGGCCGATCCACGCGCGCTCCGGCGCGTGTACCGGCGCATGCAGCGGTTGATGGCGTTGCTGGTGGTGCCGATGGTGATCAGCGTGATGTGGCTCGCGCCGTTCATCGTGCGCGTCTGGCTGGGGCCCGAGTTTGCGCCGGTGGCGCCGTTGATGCGCGTGGTCATCCTGGCGTCGGCCCTCGTGTATCTGGGGATTTCGGCCGGGAATCTGCTGATCGCGCTCAACCGTCCCAAGGCCAACCTCTACGCCATGGCGGCCGCGGCGGCGGTCAACCTGACGCTGAACTTCCTCTGGATTCCCCGGTATCGCGCGATGGGCGCCGCGTGGGCCACGGTCATTGCGTTCGGCGTGCTGAGTGGCGCCAGCCTGGTCATGGCCGAACTGGCACTACGTCGTGCCGTCGAGCGGCACGAGCGCCAGGCCGTGCCGGTCGCGCCATCGGCAGCGGGGGAGGGCATGCCGTGAGCGGCGGACCGCCGGTGTGGCGCGTTCTCTCTCCGGTGCCGCCCGGCGCCTTCGACGGCATCGGGGATTTTGCCGGCGCGCTGACCACTGCGCTGCAGGCGTTTGGCCCCACTGAGCTTTTCGTCCGCAAGGATTCCTGGCGCGAGCTGGAGCACGCGGCCATCGAGGACACGGCGGGCGCGGTGGTGCAGTACTTCCCGCAGGCGTTCATGCGGGGAGACCTGCGTGTGCTGCTGGGCTGGCTTGATCAACTGCGCGCGGCCCGCAAGCCGGTGGTGTTGACCGTGCACGAGTACTGGCCGCCGCTCAACGGCACCGTTCGTCGCGCGGTGGCTCGCCTGCTCTTCCGCCGGGTGCTGCGCGCCTGCATCCGCCGAAGCACGGCCGTGGTGACGTCGCAGGAATGGAGCGCCCACGAGCTCGCGTCGCTTGCCCGTGGCCATCGCATCCAGGCGATTCCCGTCGGCAGCAGCATCCCCTGCGCCGGCTCATGCGCGCCGGCCCCGCCCGACGGGTGCCGCCTCGTGCTCTTCGGCCAACCGGCGGCGATGCACGCGCCGACCATCGCCGCCGTCGGGGCCTGGCTGTCCTCGACCCCGTCCGGCGTATCGCTGACCTGGCTTGGCCGGTCCACGGAAGAGCTGCGCAACGCGGGTGAGAGGCTGGGGCTGCCGGCGGCCCGCGTCGCGTACCTGGGCGGACTGTCCGCGGTCGAGGTGTCGGGAGCACTGCAGTCGGCGAGGATCGGATTGGCGCCGTACGAGAACGGCGCCTCGACGCGCCGCACCACGTTCGCCGCCCTGCTCGAACATCGGCTGCCGGTCGTTGCGCTCGACGGTGTCCTCACGTCCGAGTGGCTGCGGGAAAGTCACGCGTGTGTGTGGACGCCGGAAGGCGCGCCGGCGCAGTTCGTGGATGCCGTGTCGCAGCTCGTGACCGACGTGCCGCGCCAGGCGGTGCTGGCCGCGCGTGCCCGCGAGGTGTTCGATACGCGCCTGTCGTGGCCGCGCCTTGCCGAAGCGTATGCGCGGCTGCTGAAGGAAGGAGCGCCGGCGTGATTCTCGGGGTGTACCACCCGGCGCAGGGAGTCGGTCACGACACGGGGGTCGCCCTGGTCGAACGCGACGGCCGCATCGTGGCGGCGATGTCCGAAGAGCGGCTGAGTCGCGTGAAGATGGACGGCGGGTTCCCGTTTCGCGCGCTTGAAACGGTGCTGCGCATCGGCGGCGTGCGGCCTCAGGACCTCGAGGCCGTTGCGGTGCCGTTTCTGAATCGCGTGGATCAGGCGGCCGAAGGCGCGCGCCTGTTGATGGCGGCGGTCACGCAGCCGTCGTTGCTCGCCGCGCAGTACCGAACGCGATCCGGGCGCGATGCGTTCCAGACGGGGATGCGCGCGATCGGTGCGTACGGATACGTCGACGACTTCACGCGGCGCGTGCAGGCGGTGCGCGACCACGACGGGCGTCCGGCCGTGTCGGACTGGCGCGCTTTCCTGCACGCGAGCGGCCTCGGCGACGTGCCGCTCGTGCAGATGGATCACCATCTCGCGCACGCGGCCGGTGCGTACTGGATGAGCGGCTGGCACGACGCGCTCGTGGTGACCTGCGACGGCGTCGGCGCGCTGAAGAGCAGCATTGTGGCCGTCGGACGCGGGACGTCGCTCGACGTCGTGGGCCGAACGTTCTATCCGAATTCCCCCGGCGAATTCTGGGAAGCCGTCACCGCGCTCTGCGGTTTTCATCACATGAAGCACGGCGGCAAGATCACGGGGCTCGCCGCGCATGGCCATGCCGGGGCGCCCTGCTATGACGTCCTGAAGCGCGCGATGTGGACCGAGGGACTGAGCATTCGAACCCGCATCGATCCGCTGGCGCTGTCGAAGGCGCTGGCCGGCGTGCCTCGAGAGGACATCGCCGCGGCCGCGCAGCGCCGGCTGATCGAGGTCGTGGTGGACCTGATGCGTGCCGCGCTCAAGCAGACCGGTCTTCGCCGCGTGGCGCTCGCGGGCGGCGTCTTCGCGAATGTGCGCCTGAACCAGGCGATCGCCGAGTTGCCGGAGGTTGATGAGATCTTCATCTGCCCGGCGATGGGCGACGAGGGACTGGGCGTGGGCGCGGCGTTATGGACGGCCGGCACGCGCTATGGCGCTCTGCCGGCGCGCGTGCCGCACATGTACCACGGGCCCGACTGTTCAGACGCCGACATGCAGGCGGCCCTGACCGCGCATGGGCTGACGGCCGAGCGCCTCGACGATGGCGCGCTGGCCGAACGGGTCGCCGAGCGGTTGGCCGCCGGCCGCGTCGTGGCGCTCAGCCGCGGGCGGCTGGAGCTGGGACCCCGCGCGCTCGGGCATCGCACGATCCTGTATCAGACCGGCGACGCGTCCGTGAATGACTGGCTCAACAAACGCCTCGACCGCACCGAGTTCATGCCGTTCGCGCCCGTCACGCTTGCCGAGCACGCCGACCGGTGCTACGCAGGACTCGACCGATGTCGCTACGCGGCGGAGTTCATGACCATCACCTGTGATTGCTCGGCCGAGATGGTCCGCCAATCGCCCGCGGTGGTCCACCTCGACGGGACCGCGCGCCCGCAGCTGATCCGGCGCGACATCGATCCGTTTTACTACGACGTCGTGTCGGCGTACCATCGCCGTACGGGCATCCCCTCGCTGATCAACACGAGCTTCAACATGCACGAGGAACCCATCGTGTGCACGCCGGACGATGCGGTGCGCGCGTTTGTGCGGGGGCATCTCGACAGCCTGGTGCTCGGCCCGTTTCTGGTGGATTCGCCCATGGCGGAATCGCGCCGATGAGGCGCTGGCGATATCCGGCGGCGATCGCCGCGCTGTTTGCGGTCTCGGTCGTGCTCGTCAATCCCTACGTGCGCGGCGATGGCAACGGGTACTTCGCATGGCTGGCATCGGCGGTCGTGGACCACGACCTCGATTTTGGCAACCAGTACCGGCATGCCGATCCGTTGTTCAGGCAGGCGTACCTCGATGAGGCGGGACGACCGATTCCATCGGCGCTGACCGCCACGGGACATCTGAAGAATCAGTGGGCCGTCGGCCCTGCCGTGCTGTGGGCGCCGTGGTTCCTGGTGGCCCACGCCGCGGTGCGCGTGCAAGGCGGCGATCCCCAGGACGGATTTGCCCCGGCGTATCGGCGCGCGTGCGCGGTGGGGACTTTGTTCTACGCGCTGGCCGCGATGTGGCTGAGCGTGCTCGTGGCCGTTCGCCTGAACCTCCCGCGGTCCGCCGCCATGGGCGCCGCCGCGGCCGTCTGGGGGGCGTCGTCTCTCCTCGTGTACACGTACGCGCTGCCGTTTCACGTGCATGCGCTGGCCGCATTCACGGTGGCGTGGTTCCTCTGGTATTGGCTGGCCGGCGGCCGGTTTGAGCGCCTGACGCAGTGGGCGTGGTGGGGCGCGCTCGCCGGGTTGATGGGCATGACGTACCACGTCGACGCGGTGTTCGTGCTCGTGGTGCTGGCGCCCGCGCTGGATCGCTGGCGCGCTGGCGAGCGGGGCCGTCTGGCGGCCGCGCTGGCGATCTTCGGGGCCGCCGGCGTGATCGCGTCTCTGCCGCAGTGGATCGGCAAGCTGATCGTCTACGGCGATCCGCTCGTGACCGGCTACCAGGACCGGTTCTACTGGCTTGAGCCGAAGCTCGTCCTCCTGTCGTTGTCGCCCGACCACGGCGTTCTGCTGTGGACGCCAATTGTGGGTGTCGGCGCGCTCGGGTTCCTGTGGGTGGCCCGGCGCCGCCGCCAACTGTGGTGGCTCGCCGGGGCCTGCGCGGTCTTCTACGACGTGATTGCCAGTTACCAGAACTGGCATGGGCTGTCGTCATTCGGCAATCGCTTCTTCGTGTCCCTGACCCTGCCGCTCGTGATCGGCGTCGCCGTCGTCCTGGACGCGATGTGGCGTCGCGGCGCCGGCGCGCGCGTGGTTGCGGCCTCGGCGCTGCTGGCCCTGATGGCGTGGAACGTCGGTCTGGCGTTTCAGTGGGGCACCAAGATGCTGCCAAACCGCGGCGGCGTCGACGTTGAGCAGGTGGCCGCCCAGCAATGGCAGGTGCCGCGGCGGATGCTCTCGCTGGTGCGGCGGTATCTGACGGATCGCGACGCGCTGGTGTCGGAGATCGAGAGACAGGACCAACAGGCATGGGACGCGCCCAAGCAGAACCGGTAGCCGCCAGAGTCCGGCGGGTCCCCCGAGTCGCCCGCGTGCCGCGGGGTGTCGCTCCGCGTGCGCCGCGATGGCACGGCTGGCTGCTCTGGGCGCTGATGCTGGCGACCTTGCCGCTGGTCAATCCGCACATCCGATCTGACGGCAACGAGAACTACGCCTACGTGCGATCGATCATCATCGATCACGACCTCCGGTTTGATGACGAGTACGCACGCGGTGAGGACGCGTTCCGGGCCGCGATGGCTGGCGACGTGCGCCTGTCGCCGGCCGGCTATCGGCGCAACCCCGCGCGCGTGGGGCCGTCGGTCTTGTGGACGCCGTTCTTTCTGGCCGGCCACGTGGCTGCGCAGATGCTGCAGGCGCGCGGCCAGGCCGTACCCGCGGATGGTTACTCCTGGCCGTACCTGTGGGCGTGCGCGTTTGGCACGGCCCTCTACGCGTTCCTCGGCTTGTGGTTTTCGTACCGCATGGCGCTGCGATTTGCCGGGCCGGCGGCGGCGCTTCTCGCAACGGTGGTGATCTGGCTGGCCTCGTCGCTGCCGGTGTATGTGTATTTCCTTCCGTTCCACGCCCACGCGATCGCGATGTTCAGCGTGGCGTGGTTTCTCTGGAACTGGCTGAAGGTCCGTGATGGCAGTGACGGCCGTCTCCGGTGGCTGGTCTGGGGGCTGAGCGGAGGCCTCATGGCCGTCACGTCAGATCTCAACGGTTTGATCCTGATCGTGGCGTGTGCCGAATGGCTGCTGCGTCTGTTCACGCCGCGCCAGTTTGTCCCGACGTTGACGCGCGGCGTGATCTTTGCGGCGGGCGTTGCGTTGACCGTGCTGCCGGACGCGACGATCAGGGGCGCACTCGAGGGCTCGTGGTTCGCCACCGGGTACGATCGCACGATGTTCTCTTGGCGCGCCCCGCAGTTGTTCGCCGTGGCTTTCTCCACCGGGCACGGCGCGTTTTCGTGGACGCCGGTGCTGCTGCTCGCGGTGGCGGGGCTGGCCTGGCTCGTTCGCCGGTCGCCGCTTCCCGGCGCCATCGTCGTGCTCACGTCGGCGGTCTTCTACTATGTTCTGGCCGCGTATGGCGGGTGGCACGGATATTCGTCGTACGGCAATCGGCATCTGGTGGCGCTGACGCCGTTCTTCATCTTCGGTCTTGCAGCCTTGATTGATGCGGTCTGCGGCGGTGGCCACCGGCGGCGATGGCTGACGGCGTGGGCCGTGGCGCTGTCGCTCATCCTGTGGAACGCCGGGTTCATGCTGCAGTGGGGGACGGGACTGGTGCCGGACCGCGGGCCGGTGGATTTCACGATCGTGGCGCGCAACCAGGTGACGGTCGTGCCGCGCGCGGCATGGGATTTCCTGAACCGCCATTTCCGCCAGCGTGACATGCTGGACCCGCGCCCATGAGTTCGGTTCGATTCCTCACGTATCTCATCTTCGCCTACACCACCGTCGAGGGGCTCGTCATCAATGTGATGTACCCGAATACGCTGCCGTTCATCTTCAAGGATTTCGCGATTGCGGCGGCGTATTTCGCGCTGGCGACCGAGGCGAAAGGCTCCAGCGGCAGCCTGTCGAAGCTTTCTCTTCCGGCCATGGTCTTTGGCGGCGTGACGTGCTTCTACCTGCTGCTGCCGTCGCAGGTGTCACTGCTTGGCGAACTGGTTGCGGTCAAGCAACGGCTCTTTTATATTCCGCTGGCGTGGGTGGCCTACCATTTCCTGCGCGACGAGCGGGATTTTCTCGGGCTGATGAAAGCCATGGCCTGGACCGCGATTCCGGCCAGCATCTTTGGGATCTATCTGTACTTCGTCGGTCCGGTGGGCTTGACTTCCCTCGGTGCCAATTACTCGGCCCTTATCGGGTCCACCTCCGGCGAACACCATATCTCCTTCTGGCGCGTTCCCGGTACCTTCACGTCGCCGGGTCAATATGGTGCATTCCTGCTCTTCAATGCGGTGTTATTCGTGGGCGTTCTCTTCGAGAAGGGCGCGGATAGAAGTCAGCGGGTGCTGACACTGGTGGCCTTGATCGCCGCGCTCGGCGCGTTGCTGGTGTCGGGGTCACGTTCGCCGTTGCTCCTGTTCGTGATGTGTTCCGTTGGGTTGTTGGCGGTGACAGGCAAGTTGAAGGGAATCGGCGTGTGGGCCGGTGGGCTGTACGGCGTGCTGACGATGGGGTTTACTTATTTTGGCGGCGGCGTGCAGGACCGCGTGGGATCGATCGCCTCCTGGGACAACGTGGAACGCTTTAACGACACGTACTTCGGCCAGTTGTTCTGGCCGCTGCTCTTTCAAGAGCCCATGGGGTTTGGTCTGGGGCGCGCCACGATCGGAGCTCGGCACTTCACGGATTGGGCCAACATCATGCTCGTCGAGAGCTACTTCGGGATCATCGTGGCCGAGACTGGCGTAATCGGCTTGGCGGCGTTCGCTTGGTTGACAGCCGCTGTCATCGTCGCAATCGTCAGATGCCGTTCGGCTATGCGTGACGCGCCGACGAAGGTGCTGTGGTGGGCGAGTGCTCTACTGGTCCTGACGTCCGCCTTGCTACTGCCCGTCAGCACCGGGCTCGATGCCGCCCCAGGCAACCTGTATTTCTGGTTCTTCCTGGGCGCGGCAATCAAGATGCACGACCTCGAGGTGGCGCGCCGGCAATTCGGTCGCGCACCGGGCGCCCCATGGCAGCCCGCAGGGGCGGCCATATATCCGGTACCGCCGAGTTATCAATGAGCGGGAGCGTTCGCCCCGGCCGGCGCCGCGTGGCGCTGGTGACGGCCGCCGGCCAGCGTGGCGGCGCGGAAGTCATCATGGAACTGCTGGCGGCGCGCTTGCCCGCGCACGGTGTTGATCCGGTGCTGGCGGTGCCGGAAGATGCCCTCCTGTGCCGCCAGTGGCACGACGCCGGGCAGCGCGTGTGTCCGCTGCCGGCATTCGGGCGCCTGCGCCGGCTCGACCAGGGCGCGCGCGTGGTCGTGGAAGTCGCGCGGCGGTTTCGCGATGCCGGGATCGAACTGATTCATTCGCACGGCGTGGCCGCCCAGATTCACGCCGGACTGGCGGCCCGTCGGCTGCAACGGCCGGCGATTTATCACGTCCACGATCTCTTCGATCCGGGATGGTCCGCCGACGGCGCCCTGCAACGCCTGGCGCTGCGCGTGCCGGCGGCGCGCACCGTTGCCATCTCCGCCTCGGTGGCGGCCTCGCTGCGCGGCCGCGTACCGGCGGCCCAGTTGCAGACCCTCGTGGATGGCGTCGATCGGATGATCGTCGCGCCGGCCCCGGCCGCGGCGGCACTCGGGCCGCTCATCGTCTGGTGCGGCCGGCTGCAGCAATGGAAGGGGCCGCACCATTTCATCGAAGCGGCACGTTACATCCATCGGGAGCGGCCGGATGCGCGGTTTGCGCTGGTGGGCGGTACGTTGTTCGGTCTCGAGCCGGCCTACGCCGGCGCGTTGCGCATGCAGGCGCGCGTGGCCGGCCTCGAGGACGCGATGCTGTTCACCGGGCATGTCGATGACGCGCGGCCGTGGCTGCGCGCGGCGAGTGTCGTCGTGCATTCCTCCGATCGGCCGGAGCCGTTCGGTCTGGTGATGGCCGAAGCCATGATGCAGGAACGGCCCGTCGCGGCGTTCCGCCATGGCGGGGCCGCGGAGATCGTGCTCGATGGCGAAACCGGGCGGCTGGTGACGCCGGGAGATGCGGCGGCGCTCGGCCTGAGCGTCGTCGACATCCTGAGGGATCCAGCGCGCGCGCAGGCGATGGGGGACGCCGGACGGCGCCGCGCCCTCCAGTATTTCGACGCGGACGTGATGGCGGCTGCGGTCGCGGCCGTATACGATTCCATTCCGGATCAGCATGAGTGATTTGAAGGGTTCGCTCTATCGCAAAGCACTCGGCCGGCCGGTGGACCTTGCGGGTCCGTTAGCCGTGTCCTGGACCGAACTGCTGGCGTTCTTGTGGCACCGCGGCGGTCTGGCGCGGCTGCGCGGTATCTGGCGGGGGTGGCGCCTCGGCGATTGCGGCGGGCGGCTGTTGGTTGGTGCGCGCGTGCGGCTGATGTTTCCACGTCACATCCACGTCGGCCGCAACGTCGCCATCGGGAGCGACGGTTACGTGAACGGCTTTTCAACCGATGGTGTCCGGCTGGGAAACAACGTGCGGATCCGCGAAGGCGCCTGGATCCAGGCGACGAGCACGCTCGATCGTCCGGGCGTGGGATTGACGATCGGTGAGGGCACGTACATCGGCCCGCGCGTCATCCTGGGCGCCGGCGGCGGCATTCGCATCGGCGCGCGCGCCACGTTTGGCGCGGCCGTCCACGTCCTGGCGGAGAATCACGCCTTCAACGACGTGGCCCGGCCGATCCAGTCGCAGGGCGTCACGCGGGCCGGCATCGTCATTGAAGACGACGTGTGGGTGGGCAACGGCGTGATCATCCTCGATGGCGTGACGATCGGGCGGGGCGCCGTGATCGGCGCCGGCAGCGTCGTCACTCGCGACGTGCCGGCTGATGCCGTGGCGGTTGGCAACCCCGCGCGCGTGATCCGCCAGCGGTCCGGGGAGCCCATCGCATGAACGTCGTCTTGTTCCGCGCGTTTCCCGATCCCTATCGTCTCAGCATGACGCGGTACGCGGACGAATTGCAGCGTCGCGTCGGCGCCTACATGAAGGCGGGCGAGGCCATTCGCACCGAGAGTCTGCCGGGTGCGCGAATTGACGGGGGCTGGGCCCGCTATTGGGACCAGTACGTGCGGTACGGCCGCTACGCGGCGGCGCATGCCGGCGACGTGAATCATGTCATCGATCACGGATACGGCCATTTGGCGCGGACGCTGCCGGCCCGGCGCACGATCGTCACGTTTCACGATGCCGTCGTGATGAAGGTCCCGGGCGTCAGCTGGCGCACGAAGATGGCGCTCGGTCACAGCCTGCGCGCGATGCGCAGAGCCGCCGCGATCGTGTGCGTGAGCGAGTCGGGAAAGCGGGACCTGCTCGACCTCGCGGACCTGCCGGCGGACCGGATCCATGTGATTCCCTGGGGCATCGATGAGGCCTTCCGGCCGCCGCCGGATCGCGCGATGCTCCGCAGGCGGCTCGGCTTCAACGGCAACGTCGTGCTGATGGCCGGCCATACGCAGGGCTACATGAACGTCGAACGCATGCTGCGCGTGGTGGCCACGGTGATCGCCCGGCAGGGCATCGATCTGACGCTCGTGAAGATCGGCATGCCGTTTACGCCCGAGCAGCAGCGTCTGGTCGCGGAGCTTGAACTGGGGGAGCGGATCGATTTCGTCGGCCGCGTGGCCGACGCGGATCTGCCGGCGTACTACCAGGCGGCCGACGTGTTGCTCTACGCGCCGCTGCTCGCCGGGTTCGGCCTCCCGCCGCTCGAGGCGATGGCCTGCGGGACGCCGGTGGTCGCGTCAAATCGCGGCGCCATCCCCGAAGTCGTCGGCGACGCGGCGCTGCTCGCCGACGCCGAAGATGAAGGCGGGCTGGCGCAGGCGCTCGGCGAGGCGCTGGGGAATCCCGTGCGGCGCCGGCGGTTGATTGACGCCGGGTTCGCGCGGGCGGGCCAGTTCGAATGGAGCAGCGCGGCACGCCAGCTGCTGGAGCTCTATCGTCACGTCGCCCGTGTCTAAAATCGCGATCATTCAACGATTTCTGCCGAGCCGGTCCCGCGGCGGAGTCGGGCACTTCACGCACGAACTCGCGCAGACCCTGACCGACCGCGGACATGCGGTGACGGTGTTCAGCCAGGATCCGCCGCCGGCCGACGCTCATTACACGGTGCGGCGCGTGGACGTGCGGGCGGGGCGGTGGGCTCCGTTCGCGTTTCCGCTGGCGCTCCGCCGGTGCGACTTCACGGGATTCGATGTCATCCATGCGCAGGGCGACGAGCAGTGGCTTCGGCGCCGCGGCCGGGCGCCGGTCGTCCGCACCATGCACGGCTCGGCGCTCGCCGAAGCGTGGTACAACGGCGTCCGCGCGGGATCGCCGAAGCGCCTTCTCCTGCACCTCTACTTCTACGCCATGGAACTCCTCGCCGATCTCGGTGCGGATCGCGTGGTGGCGGTCTCGTCCGGCACCGGCCGTTTCTACCCGCGCATGCACGCCGTGATTCCCAACGGCATCGATGTCGCGCGCTTTGCCGCCGCCGCGGCGGCGACGACCAAGAGCGCGGCGCCGAGCATCCTGTTTATCGGTGAGCTCGACAGCCGAAAACGCGGCCGCTGGCTGGTGGATGTGTTCATCCGCGACGTTCGCCCGCGCGTTCCCGGCGCCGAACTGTGGCTGGTCAGTCCCGACCCGCCGGCGGCCTCCGCGGCCGACGGCGTCGTGCATTGCGGTGCACCCGACGATGCGTCGCTCGCGGCGCTGCTCGCGCGGGCCTGGGTCATGTGTCTGCCCAGTGCCTACGAGGGGTTCGGCCGCCCGTATGCGGAAGCGATGGCGGCCGGCACGGTGGCGGCGGCCACGCCCAATCCGGGCGCCGACGAGGTTCTCGACCACGGGCGCGCCGGCGTGATTGCCGAGGATGTCGCGCTGGGACGGGTGCTCGCCGGCGTGTTGACCGACGCTCCTCTGCGCGACCGGTTCGCGGCGATCGGCCGCGAGCGCGCGCGGGCGTATGCCTGGCCGCGCGTCGCGGAAGCGTACGAGCGGGTGTACGACGTCGCGCGTCACGCGCACGGGTCGCGCGCGTGACCACCGTCCTGTTCCTGCACACGACATCGGAGATCGGCGGGTCCGACGTGTCTCTGGTGCGGTTGGTCGAGGGGCTCGATCGCGACCGGTATGCGATCATCGTCGCGCTGCCGTCCGACGGTCCGCTGGTGCCGCGTCTGCGCGCGGCCGGGGCGCGCGTGGAGATCCTGCCGGTGCTGATGAAGTTGACCTCCCGCCGCGGCGCCGGCTTCTTCATCAGGTTCGCCTTCAACTATCCGCGGGCCGTTGCCGCGCTCGTCGGTTTGATTCGCCGCGAGCGCGTGTCGATCGTGCACACCAACACCATTCACAATCTCTACGGCGTGACGGCCGCGCGCGTGGCCCGCGTGCCGCACGTGTGGCATTTTCGCGAGATCGTCTGGCAATCGGGTCTGTTGCGGCGCATGGAGTTGGCGATGGCGCGGTGGTGGTCGGACCGGATTATCGTGACGTCCAACGCCATCGCCGCGATGTATGGTCCGGAGCGCCGCTGGCCGGTGCAGCTCGTGCGTGTGCCGAACGGCGTGGAAACCGACCGGTTCATGCCGGGCGACGGTTCGCGCGTTCGGGCGGAATTGAACGTCCGTCCGGGACAATTGCTGGTGGCCACGGTGTGCCGGCTCGATGCGTGGAAGGGCGTGGACGATTTTCTCGAGGCAGCGGCGGAGGTTGCTTCCGCCGATCGCGACGCGGTCTTTGCCGTCGTCGGCGGGCCGATCATCGGGCAGGAGGCCTACGAAGATGCGCTGAAGATCCGGGCGCGCGAGCTCGGCCTCAGCGGACGCGTGCACTTCACCGGCTGGCGGTTCGGTCCGGACCAGATGCCGAACGTGCACCGCGCGTTGGATGTGCTGGTGCTGGCGTCGCGCGAGCCTGAACCGTTCGGTCTCGTGCTCCTCGAGGCGATGGCCACGGCCAAACCCGTGGTGGCGACCGCGCACGGCGGACCACTCGACATCGTGGAGGACGGGCGAACGGGTGATCTGGTGCCGCCGCGCGATCCGTCCGCGATGGCGCGCGCCATCATCGGACTGTTGTGTGATCCCGCCCGCCGCGCGCGGATGGGAGCGCTCGCGCGTGAGCGCGTACTGGTGCATTACACGGCCAGGCAGTATGTGGATGGCGTGGACGCCGTGTATCGCGAGCTGGTGGCCTGACGATGTGCGGCATCGCCGGCTTTGTTGATTTCTCGCTGCGCCCGGATACGGGCTGGGCGGACGCGCTGCAGAAGATGGACGCGGCCCTGGCCCATCGCGGCCCCGACGACTGGGGACGCGCGCTGCTGACGCGCGACACGATCGACGACCTCGCCTCCGATGGCCGGCGCGCGCTGACGCGGCCGCCATCGGCGTCCCGGCGGCCCACGGTGGGGCTGGTCCACCGCCGCCTGGCGATCATCGACACGAGCCGCGGCGGCCATCAGCCCATGGCGACGCCCGACCTGTCGTCGTGGATTGTGTACAACGGCGAGCTCTACAACTACCGGGCCTTGCGCGACGGGTTGGTGGCGACCGGCACCGGGATTCGCACGGCGTCAGACACGGAAGTCCTGCTCGCGCTGCTCGCGGCGAGGGATGTGGCGGCGCTGCCGATGCTGCGCGGCATGTTCGCGTTTGCCTGGTGGGACGAGGGCGCCGAGCGCCTCGTGCTGGCGCGCGACCGCTTCGGCATCAAACCCCTGGTCTTCGCCGAGTCGCAGCCCGGGCGCTGGTGTTTCGCGTCGGAGCCGGCGGCGCTGGCGGCGGCCGGTGACATCACGCTGCGCCCGGAGCCATCGCGCCGCGACTCCGTGCTCGCGCGCGGGTCGGTCGGCGACGACGAGTCGTTCTGGCAGGGCGTGCAGGTCGTCGCGCCGGGCGAAGTGGTGACGATCGACGCGCACGGCGCCACCAGGCAGTCGTACTGGTCGCTCGCCGACGTCCTGCTGACGCCGCGACCGCCGTCCACCGCGGCGGCTGCCGCCGGCGTCCTGCGCGACGCGCTCGCGTCGTCCGTGCAGGCGCATCTGGTGAGTGACGTGCCGGTGGGACTGTTTCTCAGCGGCGGCCTCGATAGCACGGCGCTGCTGGCCACGGTCCATAACGTCGGCGCCGGTCCGATTCGGACGTTCACGGTGACGATGGGCGACCACGCGCTGGATGAGGCGGAGGGCGCCCGGCGCGCGGCGAAACAATTCGGCGGAGAGCACACGGAGTTGCGCGTCGGCGACATCGACCTGGACCAGACGCTTGACGAGTTCTTTGCGGCGATGGCCGAACCGTCCGTCGATGGATTGAACACGTTCATCGTGGCGCGCGCCGCGCGGCAGGCCGGCGTACGCGTCGTGATGTCGGGTGTCGGCGGCGACGAAGTCCTCGGCGGGTATCCGAGTTTTGTGCGCGTGCCGCAATTGTCCGCCCTGTTGCGCGGCGTCACGCCGCTCGGCCGCGCGGGACTGGGCGGCGCCGCCACGCTGTTCGGCGGGCGACGCGCCGACAAGGTCCGGTCGATCGCCGGCGGCGCGCCGGATATCGCGAGCGTGTGGTGGCGCTACCGGGCCGTCACGCCCTCGGGCGACGCGGGCCGGCTCCCGCCCGGGCGCGTGCCGGCGCTGGCGCGCGACGCCTCGCCGTTCGCCGTCATCCGCTATTTCGAAATGCGCGAGTTCCTGCAGCGGCAGCTGCTGCGGGACGCCGACGCCTTCACGATGTGCCGCGCGCTCGAATTGCGCACGCCCTTCGTCGATCACGCGTTTGTCGAAGCGATGGCTGCCGCCGGCGAGTGGCCCCGGGGCGGCGCGCGGTCGTTCAAGGCCGGGCTGTTCGCGGCGGTGCCGGAACTGACGCGCACCGGCGCGGCGCTGGAGCGCAAGCAGGGCTTCGTCCTGCCGATGAGCCGCTGGATGCGGGAATCGCTCTCCGCGCACGTGCCCTCGCGATGGCGCGATCTCCGGCCGCGGCTCGAAGCGAGCGGGCATCGGCAGCTGATCGAGCGATTCCTCAGCGGACGGGCGCATTGGTCGCGGCTGTGGGCGCCGTACGTGCTCGCCCGGATGGCGCGCGGCTGATGGATCTCTCGGTCATCATCGTCACCCATGATTCGCGCGCGTTTATCGATGCGTGCCTCGCGTCGGTCGGCGCGACCCTGCGGGAATTCGACGGGGCCGCGGCCGAATCGTCCGAGGTCTGCGTCGTGGACAACCGGTCGTCGGACGGCACCGCCGATGCGGTCCGGTCGGCGCATCCGTGGGCGCGCCTGGTCGAGAGCGGAACCAACGGCGGATTCGCGCACGGCGTGAATCTGGGGCTCGCCCACACATCGGGCGCGTTCGTGCTGTGGCTCAATCCCGACGCGCGGTTTCTGGCGGGGGCCGGATCGGGCCTGCGGGAGGTTCTGGCGTGGATGGCGGAGCATCCGCGCGCGGGAATCGTCGGCGGGCGGATGCTCGATCCGGGCGAGA
>JAKALV010000258.1 GCA_021824055.1 Acidobacteriota bacterium | reverse complement strand
CTCTTGACCGGCGACATGATCGGCGCGGACGAGGCGTACCGGATCGGGCTCGTCAATCATGTGTTTCCGGCCGCCTCGCTCATGGACGAGGCGAAGAAGCTCGCGCATCTGCTGGCGGCCAAAGCGCCGGTGGCGGTGCGCTACATCCTCGACGCGGTCGCGCGCGGACTCGAGATGCCGTTTCCCGAGGCCGAGGACCACGAGGCCACGCTCTTCGGCCTGGTCTCGACCACGGAGGACATGCGCGAGGGCACGGCGGCGTTTCTCGAGAAGCGCAAAGCGCAGTTCAAGGGGCGTTGACCGGCATGAAGCTGGCATTGATCGTCTCCTCGTATCACGCCTTCGTCACCGACCGGCTCGAGGCCGGCGCGCGGGCGCGCGCGCGGGAGGCCGGCGTGCCCGACGAGCACATCCGCACGTTCCATGTGCCGGGCGCGTACGAACTGCCCCAGGCGGCGCAGCGGATCGCGGAAACGGGCGAGTGGCAGGCCATCGTCTGTCTCGGCTGCCTGATCAAGGGTGAAACGCCCCACTTCGACTACATCGCACAAGCGGCGGCGCAGGGCATCACGCGCGCCGCGCAGGCGACCGGCGTCCCGATCGCATTCGGCGTGTTGACGACGAACACGGCCGAGGAAGCGATGGCGCGCGCGGGAGACGGCGCGTCGAACAAGGGGCGCGAATCGGTGGAGGCGGCGCTGGCCATGGCGGCGCTCTACGAGGGCCTTGGCCGTGGGACTGCGGCACGGGCGGCGGCCGGTTCATGAGCTTTCAGAAATCGCGGCGTCATGCGCGCGAGGCCGCGTTGAAGATGTTGTATCTCTGGGAAGTGGGGCAGACGTCGCCGCAGCAGGCCGTCGGCGCATACTTCCGGGAGCACGATCCGAAGGCGGCGGAGGACGTCAAGGCGTTCGCGTCCGAACTCGTGTTCGGGACGTCGAATGAGAGGGCGGCGCTCGATGCCGCGCTCGAGCCGCACGTGCAGGGCTGGCGCATCGAGCGTCTGGCGGTCCTGGACCGGATGATTCTGCGGATGGCGCTCTGGGAGATGCAGCATCATCCCGAGACGGCGCCGGCCGTGATCATCAACGAGGAGATGGAGCTGGCGCGGACGTTCACGTCAGAGGACGCGGTGAAGTTCATCAACGGCGTGCTGGACGCGGCGAAGAACAGCAAGTAGCGGGAGCCGGACCTTCAGGTCCGGCAGATGGAGGGCCGGACCTTCAGGTCCGGCCGAGGGAACAGCAGACGCTTATGTCGAGCGAAGTCGAACAGATCGCCCAGCGCAGAGCCAAGCTCGACGAGATCGTCGCGCTGGGCGTGGTGCCGTACCCGAATCAGTTTCCGCGCACCGCCACGGTCTCTGCGCTGGTCGAGGCGCACGGCGGCAAGGACGGCCCGTCGCTTGAAGCCGAACGGCCCCAGACGGCCGCCGCGGGGCGCATTCTCAGCATGCGCTCGTTCGGCAAGGCGAATTTCGTGGTGTTGTCGGACGGGCTCCAGCGGATTCAGGTCTACGTGCGCGAGGACGGGCTGCCGCCGCTGGACTTCAAGATCTTCAAGCTCCTCGACTTCGGCGATCAGATCGGCGTCGAGGGCCGCGTGTTCCGGACCAAGACCAACGAGCTCACGATCTTCGCGTCGCGCGTGCACTTCCTGTCGAAATGCCTGGTGCCGCTCCCCGAGAAATGGCATGGCCTCACCGACGTCGAGACGCGGTATCGCCAACGCTACCTGGACCTGATCGTCAACCCGGATTCGCGCAAGGTCTTCGAAACAAGAGCCCGCGCGGTAGCGAGCGTTCGCGCGTTTCTCACCAATAGGAATTTTCTCGAAGTCGAAACGCCGATGATGCAGCCGATCGCCGGCGGCGCGCTGGCGCGCCCGTTCACCACGCATCACAACGCGCTCGATATCCCGCTCTACCTGCGGATCGCGCCGGAGCTCTATCTCAAGCGCCTGACGGTTGGCGGCATCGAGAAGGTGTTCGAGATCAACCGGAATTTCCGCAACGAGGGCATCTCGACCCAGCACAACCCTGAGTTCACGATGCTCGAGTTCTACGAAGCGTACGTGGACTACCAGCACCTCATGCGGCTGACCGAAGAGATGCTCTCGACCGTGGCGAAGGACGTGACGGGCGGCACCGACCTGGCGTGGGGCGACGCGACGGTGTCCTTTGCCGCGCCGTACCGCCGGCTGTCGCTGCGCGAGGCTGCGGCCGATCGCGCCACGGCGCAACTCGGGCGCCCGGTCACCGGCATGGATCTGCGGGATCGCGCCAAAGCGGCTGAGGTCGCGAAGGCGCTGAACCTCGACGTGCAGAAGGGCCATGGCGCCGGCAAGATCGCCACGACGATTTTCGAGAGCCTGTGGGAACGCGACCTGGTGCAGCCGACGTTCGTGTTCGATTTTCCCACCGAGGTGTCGCCGCTCTCGAAACAGAAGGTCGATGATCCCGACACGGTCGAGCGCTTCGAGCTCTATGCCGGCGGCTTCGAAATTGCCAACGGCTTCAGCGAGTTGAACGATCCGGCCGAACAGCGCCGGCGATTTGACGGTCAGCTCAAGGATCGCGCGGCCGGCGACGCGGAGGCCCATCAGATGGATGAGGACTACATCCGCGCGCTCGAATACGGCTTGCCGCCGACCGGTGGTGAAGGCATCGGCATCGATCGCCTCGTGATGCTGCTGACCAACAGCCCCTCCATCCGGGACGTCATCCTGTTTCCCCTCATGCGACCGCTCTCGTCTCCGCAATGACGTCGTTCGCATGGTTCGTGGCTCGCCGCTATCTGACGGCCCGGCGCAAGCAGGCGTTCATTTCGCTGATTTCCGCCGTATCGATCCTGGGGGTGGCCGTCGGCGTGGCCGCGCTGATCATCGCGCTCGCGCTGATGACCGGACTCCAGACCGAGATGCGCGACCGCATCGTGTCGTCGGCGGCGCATCTCTACATCTACAAGAGCGGCGACGCGGCGTTCAACACGTTCGAGGCCGACGCGGCGGTCGTTCTGGCCACGCCGGGCGTGACCGGTGTCGCGCCGGCGGTCGTGCAGAAGGGAATGATCCAGGTCACCGCGAACGCGCCGGCGTTCGTGACGCTGAAAGGCATCGACGTCAAGCGGGAGCCGACGGTCACGAGCATCGTGGCGGGAATGCGGTCGGGTTCGCTCGACGCGCTCGAGAACCGGAGCGAGGACCTGCCGTCGGGCATCATTCTCGGGATGGATCTCGCCAGGTCCATCGGCGCGCATGTTGGTGACCGGCTGACGGTCATCACGCCGGACGGGCCCGTCTCGCCATCGGGCCGGATGATGGGCCGCCGGTCGTTTGAAGTGGTCGGCACGTTCCAACTCGGCCTCTACGAACTCGACTCGAGCTACGCGCTCATTTCATTGCCCGTCGCGCTCGAGTTTCTTCACCGCCAGGGCCCGGATCTCATGCAGGCGCGCGTCGCCGACATGTTCGAGGCCCCGGAAATCGGTGCGGCGCTCGGCGCCAAGCTCGGCCCGCTGTACACCGTGGAAAACTGGACCGAGATGAACAAGTCGCTCTACTCGGCGCTGGTCCTCGAGAAGATGGCCATCTCGCTCACGATCGGCCTCGTCGTGCTCGTCGCCGCGCTCAACATCGTGGCGTCGCTCGTGCTCCTGGTCATGGAGAAGAGCCGCGATATCGCGATTCTGCGGACCATGGGCGCGCCGGCGCAGGCGATCCGGCTGATCTTCATGTTGCAGGGGCTGGTGATCGGCGCGGTCGGCACGTTCTCGGGCGCGGCGCTCGGACTGGGCGTTAGCTACATCTGCGATCGCTACAAGCTGCTCACGTTGCCGGGCGACGTGTATCAGATCACGCATGTGCCGTTTCGCACCGAGCCGCTGGATGTGACGATCGTGGTCGTGTCCGCGATTCTGGTGTGCTGGCTCGCCACGATCTATCCCGCGCGCCGGGCCGGCCAGCTCGATCCGGCCGAAGCGCTGAGGTACCAGTAGCGATGGCGTTTGTCGACGCCGCCGGGATCGTGAAGGCCTACCGCACGCCGCGCGGTGTCGTCGAAGTGTTGCGCGGCGCCGAATTGCAGGTGGAGGCCGGCGAAATGGTGGCGATTGTCGGGGCGTCGGGCGTGGGGAAAAGCACGCTCCTGCACGTGCTCGGCGGACTCGACGGTCTCGACGCCGGCACGCTGCGGATCGACGGCGCCGATGTCGGCGCGATGCCGGACGAAGCGCGTGTCGCGTTCCGCAACCAGCGCGTGGGCTTCGTGTTTCAGTTCCACCACCTTCTGCCGGAATTCTCGGCGCTCGAGAATGTGGAGATGCCCCTGCTGATCGGTGGTGTCGGCGCCGCCGCGCGCCGCGCGCGCGCCACGGCGCTCCTGGATCGCGTCGGGCTCGCGGGACGTCTGGACCACCTGCCCGGCGCGCTCTCCGGCGGGGAACAGCAGCGCGTCGCCATCGCGCGCGCGCTGGCGTCGACGCCCGCGCTGCTGCTGGCCGACGAGCCGACCGGGAACCTCGACGAGGACACGGCGCGTGACATCCAGCAACTGCTGCGCGACATCCACCGCGAACAGCACCTCACGTCGGTGATCGTGACGCACAACCCCGCGATGGCGGCCAACTGCGACCGTATCCTGCGTCTTCAAGCGGGGTTACTGAGTCCAGGGTCCTGAGTCCAGGGTCCAGGGTCCAGGGTCCAGGGTCCAAGCTCCTGAGCCCGGACCTTGGACCCGGACTCGGGACTTAGGACTCCGAACCACCGCGGACCTTGGACCCTGGACCTTGGACCTGGGACGACGAGTGTCACCTATAATCAGGGTGTCAATGTTTGAACGGTACACAGAACGTGCGCGCCGGGTGCTCTTCTTCGCCAGATACGAAGCGACCCAGCTGGGAAGCACGTCCATT
>JAKALV010000257.1 GCA_021824055.1 Acidobacteriota bacterium | reverse complement strand
CGTCGATCTGCTCGATGGCGATCTCGGTGAAGATCTTCGGCGGGTTCTTCAGGTTCTTGCGCGCCTCGGCCAGCAGGCCGGGCATCTGCTTCTCACGGGCGATCACCAGCTTCAGCCGCTCGGCCGCCGGCGCGAAGTTGCGCTTCATGATCGTGTAGACCGAATTGGTGGCCGCGCCCGGGTAGCTGTCCGCGTTCTTCTCCCAGTTCCGTACCACGTCGAGCTGCAGGACGGTGGCGTCCATTTGGTGTTGCAGGAACTCCCGATCGAGCCGCGCGTCCAGCGTCAGCGTGGCGGGATCGATGGCGTCGAGCTTCTGCCGGAACGCCTTCGCCTTCGCGACATTCGCCATGATCGCCGTCGCCGACAGATCTTCGAGCCGGTCGTCATAGGTGTGGATGCCCAGGTACGTAGCGGTAGTCGGGTTCTCGCGGTAGTACTCGTCGACGATGTCGGTCACCAGCGACTGAAATGCCGGATCGCCGGTCCCGGCCGCGGACTTCTTCGGAGAGGAACCGCACGCCGCCATCGCCAGAGCGCCCGCGGCGGCGCACATGAGCAGCAGAGCTTTCATCATCCTGCGATTCTATGCGAGCCGGCCGCCGGCCGGGTCAGCGCACCGCCGGGCCGAGCCTCCACGTCAGGGTGCCCGTTCCCTTGAAGCCGTTGATTTCGATCGGCCAGGACGTTGACCCGCTCTGCTGGGCGAGCGACTTGTCGAACGGCACCGTGACGTCGAACGCCGCACGGTCGACGGCCGACGATCGCGCATCGGTCGTCGACTTCTCCGTGTCCGGACCGAACGGCTTGCCGCAGCTGACGCCGCGCGTGACGTCGGTCTGCTCGGACAGGCTCTTCAGCGCGTCGCTGATGAGTCCTTCCAGATGCATCTCTGCGCCATCCACCGTGATGTCCACGGACGGCTCCGTGTCGCCGCCGCCATGGGTGTCGATGGTCGTATCCGAGCGGGAACTGCTCGGCAAATCCTTGTAGCCGCCCGGCGCCGGACACTGCGACAGCGACTCCTTGCCGATGGTGACGAGCTTGGACAGTTCGCGAAACTCGGCCTTGCCGACCGGCGCGCGGAATCCGCCGCGCACATCGATCGTGTCGCGGCGGGTCGCGGTCGTGACCAGATCGGAGATCGTGCCGACGGTTTCGTTGTGCTGCTTGAGTTCCATCACGATCTCGAGCGTCAACGTGCCGACCTCGGGGCGCCCGCCGCACGTGATCTGCTTCCCCAGATCCGCGCCCGCCTGGCCGACCGCGCGGATCATCTCCGGCACCGTGATCCCTCGTGCCTGCGCGCTGGCAAACGCGGACGCGCCGCGAAACGCACGCGCGATCACGACGTACGTCCCGCCGACCTTGCCGATCTTCCAGGCAATCAGCGTGTCGGATCCCAACACCGACACAAGATCGTCCGCCAGCGTCGCGCTCTCGCCCGCGCCCAGCTGCTGCCGCAGCTGCTCGAACCGCGCCAGGTCCCGCGCGTCGTTCCGCGTGAAGACCCGGCAGGTCGTCGTCTGACTGAGCCCCACGGCCAACCGGTCGAGCAGGATCTCGCCGGAACCTGCAAGGCTCGGGACGTCGATGGTGGGGTCGGTCACCAAGATGCCCTGCGCGCGCGCGGCCGCCGGCGCCGCCGCCAGCAGCGCCGCCCACAGAACCACGCGCCCGATGCGCGACGTCATTTCACCCGCACGCCCTTCTTGACGACGACGTCCACCCGCTGGAGCAGGTCGATGTAGCGCAGCACGTCGCCGCGCACGGCGATGATGTCCGCGATCTTCCCCGGCGACACGGTGCCGACGTCCCGGTCGCGCTTCATCATCACTGACGGCCAATAGGTGGCCGCGCGGATGACGTCCATCGTCGGGACGCCCAGCTCCCGTGCCCAGATGTCCATCTCCATCCACGTCGTCTGGCTCTGGAACATCATCGGCACGCCGTTGTCGGTCCCGATCAGCATCGTCACGCCGGCGTCGCGCATCTGCTGGAACTTGCGCCGGAGGGTCGGCTTGCGCGCCGGCGACAGCTGGTAGTAGCTGAACTGATCCGGGTGCCGCAACGCCGCCTTGATATCGGCCACGGTGTCGGCCGCCAGTCCGACCTGCCACGACGGATCGTCGAGCATCTCCGGGTTGTCGCGCATGTACTCGTAGTTCCACAGGGGCGCGAGGGTCGGCGTCCAGAAGAACGGACCCTTGGACATCTGCGCCGTGCGCGCCTTGATCATGTCCATGATGTCGGCGGGATATTCGGGCGCGGTCGCGAGACCGGTGTGCTCCAGATCGTCCACGCCGTACTTCATCGCGAGTCGGATCTCGTTCGGGCGGTGCGCATGGGCCACGACCGGCTTGCCGCGCTTGTGCGCCTCATCGATGACCGCGGCCACCTCGGCTTCCGCCATGTCGTCCTGATCGATGAGTTTGATCACGTCCACGCCCGCGTCGGCCAACTTGTCGACCTTCGCGCGCGCATCGTCGACGCCGTTGACGCCCCAGCGGAAGAAGTCCGTGCCGGGATACGGCGCGTGCTGGATGAACGGGCCGGACACGTACAATGTGGCGCCCAGCAACTCGCCTTTGTTGATCGCATTGCGCACGTTGATGCTGGCCTCGAGCGGCGCGCCCAGATCGCGCGCGCTCGTCACGCCCGCCATCAGCAGCTGCTTCGCCGACGCCGGCATGATCTCTTTCTCAAGGCGGTTCGCGTAGGTCTTGTCCCAGTGGTCGTAGTCGGGATGGCCGTTGAGCATCGTGTGGACATGCATGTCCCACAGGCCGGGGAGCACCGACATGCCTTCGGTGGAAATCACCTCCGCGCCGGCCGGCACGGCCAGCGATCCCACCTGCCCCACCGCCGTGATGCGTTCCCCGTCGATGAGGATGACCGAGTTGCGAATCGGCGTGCTGCCGAAACCATCAATGAGCGTGCCGCCCACCATGGCGACCAGCCGCGGCGCCGCCGGGCGTTGGGCCAAGGTGGGAACGCTGCCGGCCACGGTCACGGCAACCGCGGTGCACGCAAGAGCGTAGTGAATCTTCATCGAGCCTCCTGATCTTCGGTTATTGAACTGGGGCATTGTATTAAACTCCCGGTGTCCTTCGACGGTCGAAAAATTATGAAACGTGCAGCCACGGTGCTGGCCATTGGGCTCCTCACCGCTGCCGCGTGCGGCAGCGCGGCATCGTCGCCCACGTCGCCCGCCACTTCAACCGCGACAACCACCACCGTGCCATTGGCGGTGTGCGCCGCCTGGGCCGGCACGCTTCGGGCCACGGGACTGCCGACGCCGGGAGACGCCACGGTGGCGGCGCAGCGCACGGCCTTCTACGCGGACGGCGGCGGCATCCAGGCGGTCGGCTCCAAGTACTACGCCGTCTGGTTCCCGTCGAGTTGGGCGACGACGTCGCCCCGCCGGGTCATGGTGGACCTGCATGGCACCGGTGGCGCGCCCGAAACCGAGTGGAGCACGGACTGGCGCGCGATCTTCACCACGAGGAACTGGGCCTGGATCGGGCTCAAGTACGTGGACGACACGACCGGCGTCCATGATGACGAGGCCACGATCTACGCCAACATCAAGACCTTGCTCACCGAGGTCGCCGCCTCCTGCGATTTCGGCAGCCCGTCCCTGTTCCTGCACGGCTATTCCCGCGGATCGGCCAACACGTTCCCGATCGCCTATCTCGACATCAAGGACCGCCGCTATTTCAAAGCGATGGGGAGCAACTCGGGCGCGTGGATGCTGGGCGGACCGCTGACCACCACGATGCAAGGCGTTGTGAACCGCAACGAGACCACGGCCTACGCGGGCACACACTTCTGGATGTATTGCGGTGGAAAGGACATGGAACACGGCTACCCGATGTGTGACGAGATGACCAACGCCAAGACGTTCGTCGAAGGGTATGGCGCCCATGTCGAACGGCTGTATCAGGATCCCACGGGCGGCCATGGCGGCTTGGCGAAGAACGCGGACGCATGGGGCGCGATGTTCACGTACTTCGAGAGCCTGCGCTGACCGGACGCTCGGCCGCGCGCGTCGCGTGCATCGCCGGCAACACCGGTAACATCTGCCGCCCATCCTGCGATATCATTACTGCACCTTATGCGCATTGCCTCGGGCGCTCGCGTGGCCCATGCCCAGTACGGCGCAGGTACGATCAGCGCCACCGACGACCAGTACACCGTGATCGAATTTGACGATCACGGCTCCAAGCGCTTTGTGACGCGCATGGTGACCCTCGAATCAACCAGCGTGCCGGCTCCGGCCAAGGCGGCGGCCAAGAAGCGAGCCGCGCGCAAGAAGAAGGACGCCGCTTCGTGAACAAGAGCCGGCCCACTCAGCTGAAGCGCCAGCGCGAGCGCGCGCAGGCTGAAAAGCGGCAGCAAAAGACGCTGCGGCGTCAGGACACCAAGTCCCGGCGTCCCGACACGCCGCGTGGTCCGGGGTTCGAAGATCCCGACATCGCCGGGATCAAGCCCGGCCCGCAGCCCTCGCCCTACGCCGACTTTCCCGGCTTTGCCGATGAGGTCGCGGAAGACGACGAGACGACCGACAAGGAACCCTAGCCGCTCGCGCGACTGCCCCGCGCATACAATCGACAGCATCCTCAATTCGACGGGCGACGTGCGCTGACCGCAGCAGGACCTCACGACCGCCGCCGCACAGCCGGCGAGGTGCGCAATCTGGCGCAGCGGTCCGCGTAGGCGGCGAAGGATACCGCGGGCCTGACCGATGCCGGAATTTCGGCACGGTGTCTGCCGCGAGCGGCGAGCAGCTTCGGCGTATGATCGCTACTGCGCAATATGCACGCCGATTCGGACGTGGGCGACATTGTTCGGTCCGGCGATCGTCTTATCGCGATCGTCGGGAATTACGGATCCGGCAAGACCGAGGTCTCCGTCAA
>JAKALV010000018.1 GCA_021824055.1 Acidobacteriota bacterium | reverse complement strand
TCTCACCAGCACGGAGTGAAAGAACGTGCCGCCCGCTCCGCCGAACGATTCCGGAATCTCGACCCCCATGATGCCGAGGGCGAACAGTTTCTCGATGAGGGCCGGCGCCAACTTGGCGTGCTCATCCATGTCGCGGACCAGCGGCCGGATCTCGGCGGCGGCGAAGTCGTGGACGCTTTGTCTGAGGAGTTGTTCGTCTTCGGAAAGAAGGGTGAGAGGAAGGCGCGTACCGTCGGGAGACATGGCGAAAATGTTATCACTCGGCGGCAGGCAACAACCGGATGCCGGCGACCTCGATGCGGTCCGCGGCGCGCGGGCCGACGATCCAGAGCAGGTGAGACTGCCGCAGCCAGAATCGCCAATTCGGGACGAGCGGCACACGCGCGGTCTGCCACTCCGCCGAGGTCAGATCGAGTTGCTGCGTCACGGTGTCGGTCGACAGCCGCACGCCGACGGGCGCGTCGGGCCGGGCCGCCGGGGCTCGCAGCGTGACCACGGCCGTGCCGGTCCGCTGCGACAGCAGCGCGACCGTTGCATGCGGCGCGGCCGGCCAGTCGACCGGCGGATGCCACACGACGACCGGCAGAGCCCGGATCTCAGATTGGAGCGTGCCGGCGGCGCACTGTTGCGCCTGGGTCAACAACCAGCGCCGGACATCGGGATCGAGCCACGGATAGTCGGTCGCGGCAAAACCGGCCGACTCGATCATGTTGGGCTGGCAGGCCCAGAAATAGCGATCCATCGCCACGGCGCCCCTTGAGAACAGGATCAGCATCGCCAGCGCCGCCACGATCAGCGGTGCCGCGAACGCCGGACGCCGCCACCATCGCAGCGCCGAGAGCAGCGCGGCGCCGATGAGCATCGCGGAGCCCAGGGCGATCAGGTGCGATCGCGTGTGGTGCGTATTGGCCACCAGCGTGAGCGGTGCCGCCGCAGCCAGCACGAATGTCAGCGCGGATACCGTCAGCCAGGCGTCGATGGTTCGGTGCCGGCGCGCCGCCGACATGAGGCCCATCGCGACAATGCCGACGGCGATCGTGCTGGCCGCCACCGGCACCTTCAGATCCCAGGCGGGGCCCATCCATCCCAGGCCGTGCTTCAGGCATTCGAGGGCCAGCCCGGTGCGCCCACTCGCCAGCATCGGCACGCGCATCCACTCGGAGTCCGGGTAGGCCGCCACGCGCAGGAGCACCAGGCCGGCGACGGTGGCCGCCGCGAGGGCCCAGACTTTGGGCGGCACGGGGTCGATGTCGCCGACCCACCACGCGCGCAACTGATGCCACGCCAGCAGCACGGGAATCACGACGATCGTGTCCTCCTTGAACAGAACGCCGATCGTAATCAGGCCCAGGACCGGCAGCCAGCCGGTCCAGCCGCCGGTGCGGACTCGTTGCCATACGAGCATCGCGGCGAGCACCAGCAACGTGATGACCTGGTGCATCTGGTTGAACGTCCAGGCGACGGCCGCGGAGGGCACGAGCGGGTGGCTGATGTAGAGCGCCGCGATCACCGAGCCGGCCGCGGCGCCCCGCTCACGTGCGACGAACAACGCCAGCAGCCACGCGGCCAGGGCGAGCTCGGCGAGCGAGACCCCATGACGCGCCGTGGTGTTCCACCCGAACAGATCGAACGCCGCGGCGTAGTACAGGGCGGTCATCGGGCGATAGTGATGATCGGCGTCGCCGCCCTGATTCCAGCTGCCGTGCCACGTGGCGCGCACCTCGGCGGCGGTCCACGGCCGCCCGGCCAGAAAATCGTCTTCGAGCATCGGCGCCTGGAGCACGGCGCGCGCATGCACGCCCCAGGTCAGCGCGAAACAGAAGAACAACAGACCGAGAGCGCGTCGGTGTCGCAACGGGACCGTATGCTACCATTCTGCTTGCCGCCTGCCGGAGCGTACGAGATGACTTTGCGCGTGATTCGTCCGGCTGTACTTGTGCTTCTGGCGCTGGCGGGGACGGCCGTCCTTCGCGGCCAGCAGCAGGCGCCGCCGCCGCAGCAACCTCCCACATTCCGCACGCGCGTCGATGCCGTGTCCGTGGATGTCATCGCCACCGACAAGCAGGGCAAACCCGTCACGGACCTGACCGCCGCGGATTTCGAAGTCAAAGAAAACGGCAAGGTGCAGGTGATCGATTCGTTCAAGCGGATCCTGCTCACCGACGACCGGTTCGATCTGGATCCGGCGCGCGCCACCCCCATCACCTCGATGGAGGTTCAGGAACGCGAGGCGGCCCGCGACGATGTGCGGCTGATCACGATCTTTCTGGACGATTACCACACGCGGCTCGGCAACTCGATGGCCGTGCGCCTGAAGCTGGCGAAGTTCGTCACCGAACTCGATCCGCGCGACATGGTGGCGATCATGTACCCGCTGACGCCGACGCTGGCCCTCACATACTCGCGCGACCACGCGGGCATCGCGGCCGCGATCATGAAGTTCGAAGGCCGCAAGTACAACTATCAGCAGAAGTATCCGCAGGAGCAGGTCTACAACCGGCTGACGCGCCAGCAGATCGAAGACCTGCGCAACGGGATCGTGATCGAGGCGCTCGAGGGCCTGAACGTCTATCTGGGGACGCTCCGGTCGGGCCGCAAGACCGTGCTGTTCGTGAGCGAAGGGTTGTCGGCCACGCTGCCCGTGGAAATTGCGACCGGCGGGATGGTCTCGGGCGCGCCTCCCAATTCTGCTCAGGAGCAGTTGCGCAACCGGGCCGAGGTCTTCGACGCGGTCGGCCTGCTCAGTCGTTTGCAGGACGTGTTCAGCTCGGCCAACCGGACGAACACCTCGATCTACACGCTGGATCCCCGCGGGCTCTCCACCGGCGAGTTCGATGTGTCCGAACCCGCCGTGGCCTACGAGTCGGATCGCCGCGTGCTGACCGAATCAACCGACATGCTCAAGACGCTGGCCGACCAGACCGACGGCCGCGCCATCGTGGGGCGCAATGATCCGTTGCCCGGACTGCGCCAGATGGTGCGAGACACCAGCGCGTACTACCTCCTCGGCTACACATCGTCGGAAGCGCCACGCGACGGTAAGTTCCACGAAATCAAGGTGCGCGTGAAGCGGAAGGGGATCGACCTCCGCTCGCGCCGGGGTTACTGGGCGATGTCGCCTGATGACATCGCGCGGTCCACCGCGCCGCCCAAGCCCGCACTGCCGGCCGACGTGGCGGAGGCGCTGGCGTCGGTGGCCGAGCCCGAACGCGGGCACCCGGTGCGCACCTGGATCGGCTTCGACCGCGCGGACGACGGCCGGGCGACGGTCACGCTGGTGTGGGAGGCGGCGCCCGGCACCGCGCCGGCCGACGTGCCCGAACAGGTCGGTGTCATGGCGAACTTCGTGACGGGCGACGTGCTGTACCGCGGCAAAGTGGCGCGCGATCCGCAGGCGCTGACGCCATCCGGTCGTGTCACGTTCAGCTCGAAACCGGGCGCGGTGCGTCTGCGTCTGTCGGCCGAGACGGCGTCGGGCCAGTTGATCGACAGCGAGGAACGCGAAATTGTGGTGCCCGACTACACGAAGGTGGGTCCGGTCGTGACGCCGCCGGAGGTGTTCCGCGCGCGGACGGCGCGCGAGCTGGCCGAGGTGCGCCAGTCGGCGACCGCGCTGCCAACGACCGTCCGCGAATTCGCGCGGACCGAACAGCTGCTGATCCGGTTCCATGCGTACGGCCCGGGCGGCACGCCGCCCGCGATCACGGTGCGCCTGCTCAACGCGCTGGGCGATCCCATGTCCACGCTGCCCACGCCGGAACGCAAGGCCGACGGCTCGTACGACGTGCAGTTCTCGCTGGGCGGTCTGGTCACGGGCAGCTATCTGATCGAGATCGGGGCGTCGGCGTCCGATCTGACATCGCGCGTGCTCGTGGGTTTCAAGATCACCTCATAAGCGGTCCGCGGCGCTGACGTGACGCGCGGCGGACGTCGTCTCCGACGTGTGTTAGCATCCGCGCCATGTGGAATACGGTCCTCGACACTCTCATGACCCCTCTGGGCGGCCTGCTGGGTGCGCTGTCGGCGTTCACCGCGTTCTACCTCACGATGTGGTGGAGCGCGGTCGCGAAGACGAAGCCGGTGGACACCGCGCTCGAACTCGGCACGGGGTTCGTCACGAACTTCTTCGACACCCTGGGCATCGGTTCGTTCGCGCCGACCACGGCCATCTTCAAGTTCTTCAAGATGGTGCCCGATCGCCTGATCCCGGGCACGCTGAACGTCGGCCACACGCTGCCGACGATCACGCAGGCGTTCATCTACACCGTCGCGATCGACGTGGATCCGAAGACGCTGATCTTCATGATTGCCGCGGCCGTGGCCGGCGCCTGGATCGGCGCGGGCGTGGTCGCCAGCTGGTCGAAGCGCTACGTGCAGATCGGCATGGGGATCGCGTTGCTGGTCGCGGCTGGACTGTTCGCGTGGAAGAACCTCGGTCTGGCGGCCACCGAAACCGGCACCCTCGATCTGCAGGGCACGCGGCTGGTGCTCGGTCTGGCCGGGAACTTCGCGCTCGGCGCCCTGATGACGCTGGGGATCGGGTTGTATGCGCCGTGCATGATTCTGGTCGGTCTGCTCGGCATGAAGGCCGCCGCGGCGTTTCCCATCATGATGGGGTCCTGCGCGTTTCTGATGCCGATGAGCAGCGCCAAGTTTGTGCAGAAGGGCGCGTACGAACTTCGTCCCGCGATGGCCCTGGCGATCGGCGGCATCCCGGCCGTGCTGATCGCCGCGCTGATTGTGAAGTCGATGGACGTGACCACGATGCGCTGGCTTGTCGTCGGCGTGGTGCTGATCGCTGCGGCGATGATGCTGCGCAGCGCCGCGAAGAACGAGTAACCACACCTTATTAGAGGCGTGCGTCACGCGCGCGCGAAACGCCGAGAATCCGGCACTCTCGAAGTACGTCTGCGCAACCGAGCGGCGTCGGCCCTCGCAACGATGCATCAGTGCGTTATCATCACGTGATGGGTCGCCGAGATGTGTCGGCCGGTTGCGAACACGCGGCAACTGCAGATACAGATTGGTCTTTCAACGAACGGACACTTCGATGACGTGGCTGCGAGAGTCGATGACGGATTCCTTTTTTGATGCGATGGCCGGCGAGCCGGAAGCGATTGCGATTCTCGAGCGCGAGATCGACACGCTGAAGACGAATCAGCGTCTGATTCTCGCCGACCGGCCCGAAACGCTGATCCTGGCCACGCGCAGTCTGCCGGGGTCGTTGTACGAGGGACTCACACAGAGTGCGCGCGTCGGGCGTCCGATTTCGTATGCGATGTTCGCGCATTCATCGACGCACATGCCCGGCATGCAGCAGTCGCTCGAGATTCAGCGGTTCGCGTTCGAATGCAAGAGCGACGCGGAGATTCAACAGGGGCTCGCCGCGGGCGTGGACATTCCCGGCGCCGTGAAGGATCCGGCCCGGGCGATTCTCGCGTCCGACAAGGGATTCGACCTCGCGGCGTTTGACCGGCTGCTCTCCATCCTCTGGCTCAATCACGCCGGCTACCTGCGCGTGTCGTCGCCGGCCCGGGTGGCCGAAGCGGTCCGGATGCTGCACCTGTGCGAAACACAGAACGGCCTCTACTTCAGTCTCACGCCGGCCAGCGACGGATCGAACGAGGCGCGTCTGCTGTTTGCGATCGCGAATCCGCCGCACACCGGGTACGTCGCGCAGGTCGTGGAAGTGCTCCACCGGTTCGACGTGGGCGTTCGCAGCGCCGACGTGCTGGACGTGTCGACCGGTGCGCAGCCGTACGCGCTCTTTGCGATGTCCGTGCGGCAGCGCAAGAGCCGGATTCAGGAGACCGCGGCGGCGCTGCGCGACCGGCTGCAGAGCGAGTTGTTCAACACGCAGATCCTGACGGCCGGTTCGCCGGAATACCGCGAGTTCGTCACCACGGGGCAGATGAGCGGCGATGATGCGTCGCTGACCCGCGCGTTCGTCGCGTTCTGCCATACGCAGCTGGCGCACGCGCAGCCCGACCGCTACGACTGGGAAGAAGTGCAAAGCGCCATTCACGCCAACTCGGCGTTGCTGGCGCAGTTCGTCGCGCTGTTCCGGCTGCGCTTCGACCCGGCCGTCGACGGGCGCGACGCGGCCTACGCGGCGCTGCGGGCGAAGGTCGTCAAGGCGGTTGAAGACTACGACACCGGCCACGCGCATCTCGACGCGATCCGCCGCGTCGTTTTCCACTGCTGCCTGAGCTTCATCAACCACACGCTGAAGACCAACTTCTTCGTCAAGGAGAAGCAGGCCCTCGCGTTCCGGCTCGACCCGGCCTATCTGGCCGAACTTGGGTCGGTGTCAACGGCCGACTTGCCGTCGGGGACGCCGTTCCGCGTGACCTTCTTCTTTGGCGGCCACGCGTTCGGCTATCACATCGGCTTCTCCGATATCGCGCGCGGCGGCTGGCGCACGGTGATCTGCCTCACGCAGGACGACTTCCTGACCAACGCCGCGACGTTGTTCAAGGAAAGCTTCGTGCTGGCGCACACCCAGCACCTGAAGAACAAGGACATCTACGAAGGCGGATCGAAACTGGTCGTGCTGCTGGATGCCGCGCCGTTCTCGAAGGAGCCGAAGTCGGTGCTCGACCGGCTCCTGCGCAAGAAGCAGCGCGACGTCTTCAGCGCGTTCCTGGATATCTTCGTCACCGAGCACGGCATCGCGAAGAACCCCGCGGTCGTGGACTACTACCGCCAGGACGAACCGATCGAAATCGGACCCGACGAGAACATGCACGACGACATGATCGAGGAGATCGCCCTCACGTCCAAGCGGCGCGGCTACATTCTCGGCACGGGCGTGATGTCGTCGAAGACGATCGGCATCAATCACAAAGAGTACGGCGTGACGTCGACCGGCGTCGTCAAGTTCGCAGAAATCGCGATGCACGAAGTCGGCATTGACATCACGCGCGACGCCTTTACGGTGAAGTTCACCGGCGGGCCGAACGGCGACGTGGCCGGCAACGCGATGCACATCATGCTGGACCTCTGCCCGAAGATGGCGATCCAGCTGATCCTCGACGGCACCGGCGCGCTCTTTGATCCGGCCGGCGCCGACGCGAAGGAACTGCGGCGCATCCTCCTGCAGAAGGACATCGACGGGTTTAATCCCGGGGCGTTGCATCCCGGCGGATTCATGCTGTTCCGCGGTGCCCCGAAGGACGACGGGATGCGGCGGCTGTACCGGAAGGTCACGCGCACCGCGAAGGGGCTGTCGGAGGATTGGATTTCGATCGACGACCTGTCGAGGCAATTCGGCGAGCTGCCGTTCTCGGTGAAGGCCGACTTGTTCATTCCGGGCGGCGGCCGCCCGGAGACGATCAACGAAGAAAACTGGCAGCGCTTCCTGCTGCCCGACGGCTCGCCCTCATCAAAGGTCATCATCGAAGGCGCCAACTCCTTCATCACGCCGGCGGCGCGGCTGGAACTGCAGAAGAAGGGCGTCCTGCTGATGCGCGACGCCTCGGCGAACAAGTGCGGCGTCATCTCGTCGTCCTACGAAATCATCGCCAACCTGCTGCTGACGGAAGAGGAGTTCCTCGCGAACAAGCCGAAGTACGTCGCGGACGTGCTCGCGATCCTGAAGCGGCGCGCCGAGGACGAGGCGCGTCTGCTCGTGCGGCGGCACGCCGAGACGAAGAAGTTCTGGACCGAGTTGTCCGATGAGGTGTCGGTCGAGATCAACCAGCGCTACAAGCGCCTGTTCGAGTTCTTCCAGAAGAACCCGGAGATCGCCCAGCAGCCGCTGTTCGACAAGGTGATTCTGAGCCACCTCCCGGCGCTGCTGCGCGAAGACCCGCGCTTCAAGAACCGGTACAAGAACCTGTCGCCGAAGTACCGTGCGGCCATTCTGGCGGCGGAGATCGGGTCATCGATGGTCTATCAGGCGGATCAGGACGCGGAGTTCGAAGATTCGATTCGCCGCCACGTCGAGCGCCGGTTCCGCTAGGGCGCCGGCGGCGGTTCCGCGCACCGGCCGTCGGCCAGCCGAATCACGCGCGCACCGGCGCGCGCGACAAAGTCTTCATCGTGTGACGTCACCAGAATGGCGCGCCCGCCCCGGGCGAGGGCACGCAACGTGATCGCGAGGTCGGTGCGCCGCTCCGGATCGAGCGACGCCGTCGGCTCGTCCATCAACAGCAGCGGTGGATTCATGGCCAGGGCGCGCGCGATCGCGACCCGCTGCGCTTCGCCGCCCGAGATCTCGCGCGGCAGCGCCCGGGCGCGATGCTCCACCCCCAGTTCACCCAGGAGTTGCAGCGCCCGGTGCCGGCTGTCGGCCCGGCTCGACCGGCCCACGTGCATCGGCGCGAGCATGACGTTGTCGAGGGCGGTCAGGTGTTCGAACAGCCCGTGGAACTGAAACACCATGCCGCACGGCCCCGTTCGCACGGTGCCGGCGTCCGGCGTTTCGAGGCCGGCAATGCAGCGGAGGATGGTGGTCTTGCCCGCCCCCGACGCGCCCACGAGCGCGGCAACCTCGCCCGCCTCGACCTCGAGCGACACGCCGCGCAGGATGTCGCGCGCGCCGCGTCGCACGTGCAGGTCGCTGATGCGCAGGATGGCGCTCATGACGACGTCGGCGCCTTCCACCGGGCTTCGAGCCGGCGCGCGGCGTGGCCCAGCGGCAGGGACAGCGCCAGGTAGAGGGCCGCGCAGAGTGCGCCGGGGATGACCCAGCTGCCAAGGTTGGTCGCGAAGATCTGCGTCTGTTTCGTCAGCTCGACCACGGTGAGCACCGAAACCAGGGACGAGTCTTTCAGCATCGCCACGAAGTCGTTCGTCATCGGCGCCAGCGCAAGGCGCAGGGCCTGCGGACCGCGAATCAGCCGCAGCGTCTGCCAGCGGGTGAAGCCCAGGACCTTCGCGGCGTCGAGCTGCGCGCGCGGAATGGCCTCGAGCGCGCTGCGATAGATCTCGCTCTCGTACGCCGCGTAGTTGAGCCCGAGGCCCAGAAGCGCCGCGACGAACGCCGGCAGGCGCACGATCGACGCCAGCCCGTAGTAGATGACGAACAGCTGCAGCAACACCGGCGTGCCCCGCATCACTTCGACATACGCCGTTGCCGCCAGGCGCGACACCTTGCCGCCGTATATGCGGGCCACGGCCAGGCCGATCCCGCCGAGAACGGCGAGCGCCATGGCCAGACACGACAGGATCAGGGTGATCACCGCGGCGTTCAGCAGCGACGGCAGGTAATGGGCCGTGATCTCCCACTTCGAGGGCAGCGAATTCTCACCTGCGCCACCCGCACCACCCGCGCCACCTGCGCCACCTGCACCACCTGCACCACCTGCGCCACCTGCACCACCAGCGCCACCTGCCGCGACCGTCGCGGCAAACAGGTGCGACTGGGTTGGGTTCCACACGTTCCAGCGCCGCAGAATCGCTTCGAGCCGGCCGTCGGCCATCGCGGTTCTGAGGATGCGGTTGATGCGATCCCGCAAGTCGGCGCGTTCCGGCGCGACGATGACCACGTAGTGACCCGTGCGGATGTTGTCAGGTTGCGTGAACAGGCCGGGCATGCGCCGCATGGACCGGTCGGCCAGAACGTTGTCGAGCACGACGCCGTCGATCCGGCCCAGCAGCAAGTCGCTGTATGGATGCACGTCATCGTCATACGAGACGGCCTGGATGCCGTACGTGTGCTCGGCCGCCAGGAGCGTGTCGTAGGCGATCGTGCCTCCGAGTGTGCCGACGCGCCGGCCGCGCAGGTCGTCCAGGGATCGAATGCGGTCGCGGTCCGCCGCCCGGACCGTCAGGACCTCATGAAACTCGTAGTAGGGCAGGGATGCGGCGACCGTGGCGCGGCGGGCCGGCGTGTCTTCGATGCCGCTCAGCCCGATGTCGAAGTCGCCGCGCCGGACGGCCTGGTCGAGTTCCGTAAACGTGATCTGCACGAACTGCGGTGTGCGGCCGAGATCCCGCGCGATGAGGTTGGCAATCTCGACGTCAAAACCGACGACTCGAGCGGGATGTCGCGGGTCTGCTTCCACGAAGGGCGCGCCGCCTTCGGCGTCGCCGCCCCAGCGCAGCACCGGGGCTTGGGCGCCGACGCTGGCGGCCGCCAGCCCCACGAAGGCACCGGCGGCGCACCATCGGCGCAGAATGTCGCCATCCCTTCGTGTCACCGTCGGGAGTCTATATAATTACGGTCAATGAAATCGACCATCACGGCCGAGAAACCCGCCGAGCGGGAAGGTACTTTCACCACCATTTCCGGCCGGCCGATCAATCGGCTCTACACCGCGGATGACATCGCGGGGCTCGACTACGACCGCGATCTCGGGGATCCCGGGCAGTTTCCGTACACGCGCGGCATTCACCCCACCGGCTACCGCGGCAAGTTGTGGACGATGCGGCAGTTCGCCGGTTTCGGCACGCCGGAGGAGACCAACGCGCGCTACAAGCAGCTGCTGGCGGCCGGCGGCACGGGCCTGAGCGTGGCGTTCGACCTGCCGACGCTGATGGGCCGGGATCCCGATCATGAGTTGTCGCTCGGTGAAGTGGGCAAGTGCGGCGTCAATGTCACGTCGCTGGCCGACATGGAACGGCTGTTCGAGGGCATCACGCTCGGCGACATCACCACGTCGATGACGATCAACTCGCCGGCGCCGATGATCTTCGCGATGTATCTGGTCGTGGCGGAGAAGCAGGGCGCGGATCTCCGGAAGCTGTCCGGCACCATTCAGAACGACATCCTCAAAGAGTTCATCGCGCAGAAGGAATACATCTTCCCGCCGCGGCCGTCGATGCGGCTGATCACCGACATCTTCGAGTTCTGCGCCAGGGACGTGCCGAAGTGGAACACGATCTCGGTGAGCGGGTACCACATCCGCGAAGCCGGCGCGACGGCGCTGCAGGAGCTGGCGTTCACGCTGCGCGACGGCATCGAGTACGTGCAGTGGGGCGTGGATGCGGGGCTCGACGTCGACGACTTCGTGCCGCAGATCTCGTTCTTCTTCAACGCGCACAGCGATTTCTTCGAGGAAATCGCGAAGTATCGCGCCGCGCGCAAGATCTGGGCGCGCGTGATGCAGGAGCGGTTCGGCGCGAAGAACGAGCGGTCGTGGAAGCTGCGGTTCCACACGCAGACGGCCGGCGTGTCGCTGACCGCGCAGCAGCCGTACAACAACGTGGTGCGCACGGCGCTCCAGGCGCTGTCGGCCGTGCTCGGCGGCACCAATTCGCTGCACACCAACTCACTCGACGAAGCGCTGGCGCTGCCGACGGCCGAGGCCGCCACGCTCGCGCTGCGCACGCAGCAGATCATCGCGCACGAAAGCGGCGTGGTGAACATGGTGGATCCGCTGGGCGGCTCGTATTTTGTCGAGCGCCTCACGCTCGACATGGAAGCGGGCGCGTACAAGTACTTCGACGCGATCGATCGCATGGGCGGCATGGTGGCGGCCATCGAGAACGGCTATCCGCAACGCGAGATCGCCGAGTCGTCGTATCGCTTCCAGCAGGCGTTCGAGAAGAAAGAGAAGCAGATGGTCGGCGTCAACGTCTACGCCGAAACGGACGAGGCGCCGTTCCCGATTCTCTACATCGACGACGCCGCGCACGAGATGCAGATCGCGCGGCTGGCCGAGTTGCGCCGCACGCGGGATACCGCGGCGGTGGCCCGCACGCTGGAGTCGCTCAAGGCGGCGGCGCGCGGCACCGCGAATACGATGTATCCGCTGCTTGATTGTGTGCGCGCCTACGCCACCGTCGGCGAGATGTGCGACGCGCTCCGCACGGTGTGGGGCGAATACGAAGAAGTGCCGTCCATATGAACAAGATTCGAGTGGTCATTGCGAAGCCGGGCCTCGATGGCCACGACCGTGGCGCCAAGGTCATCGCGCGCGCGCTGCGTGACGCCGGGATGGAAGTCGTCTACATGGGCCTGCGGCAGACGCCCGAGATGATCGTGTCCGCGGCGCTACAGGAGGATGCCGATGTCATCGGCCTGTCGATCCTGAGCGGCGCCCATATGCACATCTGCCCGAAGGTCATGGAGCTGTTGAAGCAGAAGGGGCTCGATCACGTGGTCGTCGTGGTCGGGGGCATCATCCCCGACGTCGACCTGCCGAAGCTGCAGGCGATGGGGATCAAGGGCGTTTTCCTGCCGGGCACGCCGATGCAGGACATCGTGGACTTCATCAGCGCGCACGTCACGCCGCGCGCCGAGGCTGTGTAGCGCCCCCATGCCCGCCACGCTGCTCCTCGCCGACGACAGCATCACCATCCAGCGCGTGATCGAGCTGACGTTTGCGGATGAGCAGGTGCGCGTGATCACGGCCGGCGACGGGCAGCTGGCGATTCAACGTATCGACGCGGAGCATCCCGACATCGTGCTCGCGGACGTGGGCATGCCCAAGGTGGATGGGTACGGCGTGGCCGCGTACGTGAAGCAGACGCCGGCGCTCAGGCACATTCCCGTGCTCCTCCTGACGGGCGCGTTTGAGCCCATCGACGAGGCGAAAGCCCGCGCGACCGGCTGCGACGGCATTCTGGTCAAACCGTTCGAACCGCAGATGCTGATCACGCGCGTGCGCGAACTCCTGGACGGGCAGCTTAGCGCCGCGTTGTGGCCTGCGGAGCTGCCGCGCGTGGAGCAGCCCGCCGCCCCCGCCGCGGCCGGCGTGACGGCGGCGGCGCCCGCGCCGCCCGTCGCTCCCACGCCGGCGCTCGTGGTGACTCAGCCGCCCGCCCCGCCGGCGCCCGCACCGGCGCGCGCCGTCGAGCCGGGCGTGGCCGAACCCACGTCGGCGGCGCCTGCGCCCGCGGCCCCCAGTTTCCCCGCGCTGCCGCAGGAGATCCTGCGGCCCGCAAGTCGAAATCCCGTGCCGGTGCCGCAGCGGCCCCGCGAGGCGCCACGCGATCTGCCGCCGCCTGTCGATGCATTCGAGTCGGAACTGGACATGCTCGATGTGGCGTTGTCGCGGCTCGAACCGACGGCGACGCCGCGAGAACTGGACGCGGCCACCGCGTCGGACTTCGCGCGTGACATCGAGTCGCTCCGGGGTGAGCCGGGTGACGTGACCGGGACGGGCGAGGCCGGGCCGACGGCCGCCGGCCCGGTTGCGGCTCGCCCGATGTTCGGCGATTGGGACCTGCCGGCGGCGCGCGCGTCGCAGCCGGGACCGGACGTGCCGCCAGCAGCCGCGATCCATCGCCACGAACCGGTCGATCTGGTCCCCGAGGAACTGCCAGCCGATCGCGGCGTGAGCGCGCCGGCCGCAGCCTCGCCGGCCGCGCCCGCGCCTGTTCCTCCGGTGTCGCCCGCGCCGTCACCGGCGGCGCCCGAGCCGCCCGCGCGTCCGGTCTCGCGTCCCTCGCTCGCGAATGCCTTTACCGCGCTGTTGGCGGCCGAGCGCGCTCAGCCGCCCGCGCGCGCCCTGACATCGTCAGCCACGCTGTCGGAGGCGGCCATCGAAGATGTCGTCAAGCGCGTGCTCGAGCGGATGACGAATGAAGCGGTGCACAAGGTCGTGCTCAACGCCGCCGAGCGCATCATTCGTGAAGAGATCGCCCGCCTCAAGGCTCCGGTGACGCCGCCGGATCGTTCCGGACAGTAATGCCCACAATTCCCGAAAAGCCCGCGCTCGAAGGACTCGAGCAGAAGTGGACGTCGCGCTGGCAGGCAGACCGGACCTACGCGTTTGATCGCGCGCGCCCGCGTGACGTCGTGTACGCCATCGATACGCCGCCGCCGACGGTGAGCGGCTCGCTGCACGTCGGCCATGTGTTCTCGTACACGCACACGGACCTGATCGCGCGCTTTCAACGCATGCGCGGCCGCAGTGTGTTCTATCCGATGGGATGGGACGACAACGGTCTGCCGACCGAGCGTCGCGTCCAGAATTATTACGGCGTGCGCTGCGATCCGTCGCTGCCGTTCGACCCCGCGTTTGTTCCTCCGGCAAAGCCCGGGAAGCAGGCGATCTCGATTTCGCGGCCGAACTTCGTCGCCCTCTGCGCGCAGCTGACGACGGAGGACGAGAAGGTCTTCGAGCATCTGTGGCGCCATCTCGGCGTGTCGGTCGACTGGTCGCTGACCTACGCCACGATCGGCCGGCGGGCGCAGCGCATCTCACAGCTCGCGTTCCTGCGGCTCCTCCACGCGGGACAGGCCTATCAGCTGGAGGCGCCGACGCTCTGGGATGTCGACTTTCGCACCGCCGTCGCGCAGGCGGAACTCGAGGATCGCGAACTGCCGGGCGCGTATCACCGGATTGCATTTGCCATCGCGAATCGCGAATCGCGAATCGATGGATCGGGAATCGGGGAATCGGGGAATCGGGTGTTCATCGACACGACGCGCCCCGAGCTGATTCCCGCGTGCGTGGCCCTGGTCGCGCATCCTGATGATCCGCGCTACCAGCCGCTCTTCGGCACGAACGTGCTGACGCCGCTCTTCAACGTGCCGGTCCCCGTGAAGGCGCACCCGCTCGCGGACCCCGAGAAGGGCACGGGCCTCGCGATGATCTGCACGTTCGGCGACGTGACCGACGTGGTGTGGTGGCGCGAACTCGGCCTGCCGGTGCGCGCGATCATTCAGCCCAACGGCGCGCTGCGTCCCGTGACCTTCGGGGGCGCCGGATGGGAATCCACCGACGCGGCGTCGGCGCAGGCCGCCTACGATCAACTGGCCGGGCTGTCGGCCGTGAAGGCGCGCGCGAAGGTGGTCGAGCTGCTGAAGGCGAGCGGCGACATGCTTGGCGAGCCGCGGCCGATCACGCACAACGTGAAGTTCTACGAGAAGGGCGACCGCCCGCTGGAGATCGTCACGAGCCGGCAGTGGTTCATCAAGACGATGGAGTTCCGGGACGCGCTGCTGGGCCGCGGCGCCGAACTGCAATGGCATCCCGAATACATGCGCGCGCGGTTCGAGAATTGGGTGAACGGGCTGAACGGCGACTGGTGCGTCAGCCGCCAGCGCTTCTTCGGCGTGCCGTTCCCGGTGTGGTACCGCGTATCGCCGGACGGCACGGCGGACGTTGCCGCGCGCCTGCTGCCGCGCGAGGATCAGCTGCCGATGGATCCGTCGACCGATGTTCCGGACGGCTTCACGGCGGATCAGCGCGGCGTGCCGGGCGGATTTGTCGGCGATCCCGATGTCATGGACACCTGGGCGACCTCGTCACTGACGCCGTTCATCGTGTGCGGATGGGAGACCGACCCGGAGCTGTTCGCGAAGACGTTCCCCATGCACCTGCGCCCGCAGGGGCACGACATCATCCGCACGTGGCTGTTCTCGACGGTGCTGCGCTCGCATCTCGAGGAAGATGCGCTGCCGTGGTCGAACGCGGCCATTTCCGGATGGGTGCTCGATCCCGACCGGAAGAAGATGTCGAAATCGAAGGGCAACGTGGTCACGCCGATGGCGCTGCTCGAGGAACACGGATCGGACGCGGTGCGCTACTGGGCGGCGAAGGGCGGACCGGGCGTGGACACCGCGTTCGAGCCGGGCCAGATGAAAGTCGGCCGGCGGCTCGCGATCAAGTTGCTCAACGCATCGAAGTTCGTGCTCGGGAAGACGGAGCCGGTGGGCCCGGTCACCGAAGCGGTCGATCGCGGCATGTTGCAGCGGCTGGCTGTTGTCACCGCGGACGCCACCCGGCATCTCGACGGGTACGATTACTCGGCGGCTCTGCGTGATACGGAAGCGTTCTTCTGGTGGTTCTGTGACGACTACATCGAACTGGTGAAGCGACGTCGCGCCGGAGATGACGCCGGCGCCGCGTCGGCGAACGCCGCGGCGCAGCTGGCGCTGTCTGTCATGCTGCGTCTCATGGCGCCGTACCTGCCGTTCACCACCGAAGAAGTGTGGTCCTGGTGGCAGAGCGGCTCCGTGCATCGCTCGGCATGGCCGGTCGCGTCGGAATTTGACGTGGCGTCCGGCGACGACCGGCGTGACGCGTCGCTGCACGCGTCAGCGGTGACTGCGGCGATTCGCCAGCAGCGCTCCACGAAGAATCTGGGCTTCGGCGTGCCGGTCCGCGCGGCGCTGACGCTCCCCGTGCCGTACGAGTCCACGTGGCGCGCCATTGAGCGAGACGTGCTGGCCGGCAACAATGCGCTCGACAGCACGGTCACGTTTTCCGGCGAAATTGTGCTGGCCGAGATCGAGCCGGCGCCGCCGGCCGGCGCCTGATTCGGAACGGACATGTTCTCCGCACCGCCCGACGAGCTACGGCGCGCGATCGACGCCGCGCGCGGGCGGCTCGGCACCTTCGCCGATCTTCGCTTCGCCGAAACAGTGGGTTCCACCAATGACGTCGCCGCGCAGCTGGCATGGTCGGGCGCGACGGATGGTACTGCGGTGCTGGCGGATCGGCAGACCGCCGGGCGCGGTCGCCGCGGCCGGACGTGGTCGTCGCCGGCCGGCGCCGGTCTCTACCTGTCTGTGATTCTGCGCGGGCGCACGCTGAGCGCCACGCCCGGACTGATGACGCTCGGCGCCGGTGTCGCCGTCGTCGATGCGGTGCTGGCCACGACGGGTTTGCCCGTGATGCTCAAGTGGCCGAATGATCTCGTGATCGGTGCCGCATGGAAGAAACTGGGCGGCATCTTGTGCGAGGTGCAGGGCGAGGACGCCACGGTGATCGGACTCGGCATCAACGTGACGCCGGCCGCGCATCCGCCGGAGGTGGCGGCGCGGTTCGCGTCGATCGAGGGCGAACTCGGCCGCGCGGTGGATCGCGCCGCGCTGGTGGTCGAGTGTCTGGTCCAGGTGCGCGCGCTCGCCGAGGCGGTGCGATCGAACCGGCACGCCGCGCTGCTCGATCGATGGCGCGCGCGGGCAGCCGCGGGGTGGCAAGGCGCCGCCGTGCATTGGCACGATGGTGACCAGGAGAAGCGCGGCACGGCGCGGGATATCGATGACGATGGCGCGCTGCTGGTGGAACGAGACGGCCGGCGCGAGCGGGTGATCGCGGGGGAAGTGGTGTGGGAACGACATCGGTAGCCGAGTACTGCCGGCAAGTGGAGGCGCATCTGACCCGCGTGAACGGCGGGCACCTCGTCCGGATCGTCGGACCGGGATTCGCGCTGGTTCGCGCGTGGGAAGCGGCGGGCATTCCGCTGTCGGTGGTCCAGCGCGCGATCGACCAGAAAGCCGACCGGCATCGGCAGGGCGCCGCCGGCCGCAGCGGCCGGCCGCTGCGCATCGAGTTCTGCGACGACGACGTGCGCGCGTTGTTCGAGGAGTGGAAGCGCGCCGTCGGCGTCATGGCCGACCCGGTCGCGCACCCTGAGCACCCTGACACCTTGACACCGGGAACCCTGGAACCCTCATCCCTCCCCCGGCCGTCGTTGTCGAAGCATTTGGAGCGCGTCTCCGATCGGCTGTCGCACCTGCTCGGCCGCCACGACCTTCCCGAGTCATTTCTCGACCAGGTCAACCAGGCCATCAGCGCCGTGGCTGAAGCGCGAGACCGCGCGCGGCACGCGCGCGGCGCGGCGCGCGACGCGATCGTGACCGCGATTCGTCCGCTCGATGCGCAGTTGATGGCGGCGGCGCGGCTGGTGCTGAGTCCCGCGCAGTTGGCGGAACTGCAGCACCAGGCCGAAGGCGAGCTGGTGGCGTTCAAGGGCCGGCTCGCCGGGGAGGCCTGGCAACAGGCGCTGGGCGCCACCATGGATCGTTTGCTGCGCGAACGGTTCAACCTGCCGGTGATCGATCCGGACGCAGTCTAGGATGGCGTCGTTTCTGGAATTGACGATCGAGCGTGCGGTGGCTGGTGGCCGCATGCTGGCGCGCCATGACGGCCAGGTCGTCTTCGTCCAGGGCGCGATCCCCGGTGAGCGGGTGCGCGCGCGCATCGAACGCCGCCAGAAGCAGGTGCTGTTTGCCGACACGATCGAGGTGCTGGACGCCAGCGCGGATCGCCGCGTGCCAGGCTGCGACCTCGCCTGCGGCGGCAGCACCTACGCGCACATACAGTACGAGCGCCAGCGTCAACTCAAGGCCGAGATCATCGCCGACGCGTTTGCGCGCATTGCGAAGCGCCCACTCGATGCGCCCGTCGGTATCGCCGCCTCGCCCGAGATCGGCTACCGGATGCGCGCGCGCGTGCACGTCGAGCGCGGGCGCTGGGGGTTCTATCGCGAGGGCACGCACGTCCTGTGCGACGCGGCCGCCACGCGCCAATTGCGCGTCGATACCGCCGGCGCCATCGACGCATTTCTCGCCGCGCAACCGGCGCTCGCGGCCCGGCTGGCGGCCATCACCGTCGCGGAAGACATCGGCGCGACCACGCGCATTCTGCAATTGGAATTCGAAGAGGGGGCCCCGCGGCCGGCCGCGCTTGGCGGCCCGGCCGGTGATGGCGTCGCGGGCGTGACGTTAGCCGATGGTCCGACGTTGTACGGTGCGTCGTGGCTCGAGGACACCGCTCGAGCGATGTGGCCGGAGGTCGCACCGATTGATGCACATGTCGTCTGGCGCCGGCGGCCGGCGTCCTTCTTCCAGGGGAATCGATACCTGCTGGGCGCGCTCGTCGGCGAAGTGCTGCGTGCCTGCGACAATGCCCGGCGCCTCGTCGACCTCTATGCCGGCGGCGGACTCTTCTCGGTGGCGCTCGCCGCGCGCGGTGCCCATGTCGTGTCGGTGGAAACGGACGCGTCGAGTCTGCGTGACCTCGCCGACAACGCGAAGCCGTTCGGCGAGTCGATCGTCCCTCTCGCCTTGCCCGTTGAGTCGGTGGTGGGGCAGCGCCCGCCGTTCGTGCCGGATACCGTGGTGATGGACCCGCCGCGCACGGGCGCGTCGGCAGACGCCCTGGCCGGTTTCGTCACATGGGCCGCCCCGCGTCTGGTCTATGTGTCCTGCGATCCGCCCACCTTGGCGCGCGATTGCGGAAGGCTCATGGCCGCCGGCTATCGCCTCACGTCGTTGAACGCGTTCGACCTGTTCCCGAATACGCCGCACGTTGAAGCGGTTGCGGTGCTCGAGCGCTAAGCGCCCTGCGTGCCGCCGCTCTAACTGATCGCTGAAGGCACGTGGGTCGACGTAGCCGCCAGTCCAAGGTTCAGGGTTCAACGTCCAAGGTCACGTGTTGTCCGCAGGTCCGGCTGGTCCTTCGTCCGACGGGCACGTGCACGTGAACCCAGGCCCCCCCGGGACCGACAGGACCCGAGGACAGACGAGTGACGTTGGACGTTGGACCTTGACCTGTGGACGACACGGCACCGAACTGAACACTGCTTAATGTCGCGAGTTGCGCGCCGCCGCTCGGACCAGGCCCTGAAACAATCCCGCGAACTGCCCGGTGGCGATGAAGTTTTCCGGATGCCACTGCACGCCGACGCAGAACGTCGACGCCGGCCGCTCGATCGCTTCCACGATGCCGTCGGGCGAGACGGCGGACACCACAAATCCCGGCGCGGCGTCTTTCACGGCCTGATGGTGCCGGCTGTTGACCGCCATGGCGGGCTGGCCCAGCAGCATCGACAAGCACGTGCCCGTAGCGATCGTCACGTCGTGCGCGATCGCGTTCGTCGGCTCCGTGATCGAATGCGGAATCGGTGACGGGTGTTGGCTTGGCAAGTCCTGGATCAACGTGCCGCCGGCCGCGACATTCAGGACCTGCACGCCCCGGCAGATCGCGAGCAACGGCAGATCGCGGGCGATGGCGAGCTTCGTGAGCGCGAGTTCGTAGTTGTCGCGAGCGGCGTCGAGCTCGACCGACGGGTGGGGCGCCTCGCCATACTCGCGAGGATCGATGTCCGCGCCACCGGTGAGCAGCACCCCGTCGCATCCGTCCAGCGCGGCGGGCAGCGGATCGCGCGCGGCGTCGAGCACGCGCACGCGCGCGCCGGCGCGCTCCAGCGACGCGATGTAGTCGGCTTTGGGCCAGGCGACGCCGATGAGCGGTGGTGAGGCGGACGGTGCGGTCATGCGCTACATCCTTGCCGGCACGTCGCAGCCCATCAGGGCCAGCGTGTGCGTCAATTGCCGGCGCACGTACGCCACGGCGGCGGCGCGCCATAACTGAACGTCGCGGCGCTCTTCCTTGAGAATCGGCTGCCGGTGATAGAACGCGCTGAACGACTGCGCCAGGCTGAACGCGAACTTGGCCACCACCGACAACTCGAGCGACCGCACCGCCTGGTCCACCACGTCATCGAGCCGGCCGGCCTCGAGCACCAGGCCCCACAACTCGTCGCCCTCATCGCCCGTGTCGATGGCGGCGCGGTCGGCCACGGCAAGCGCGGCGGTGACCGACGCTTCGTCCAACCCCTCGCGCTCGCGCAACTTTCCAAAGATATTCCCGGCGCGCGCGACGGCGTACTGCAGGTACGGCCCCGTCTCACCCTCGAAGGCCAGCGCTTCGTCGATGTCGAACGCGATGATCTTGTTGCGTGTGAACTTCACGAGAAAGTAGCGCACGGCGGCGACGGCGATGGCTTCCGCGGTCCGGTGGCTGTCGGCGTCGGATAACTCGGGGTTGCGCTGCCGGACCTCGGCCTGGGCGGTCCTGGTCAGGCGGTCGATCAGGTCGTCCGCTTTCACCCCCAGGCCCTTACGTCCAGACACTTCGACGAACGGCTTGCCGTCGGGATCGACGGTGTAGCCGAGCTCGCGCGCGGTCGCATGCGACAGCGCCACCATTTCATAGGCGAAGTGCGTGGAGTTCGCGGCTTCCTTGTGAAAGCCCATCGTGCCGAGCGCCTGCTTCAACAGCTTCTGCAGGTACGCCTGCCGCGTGTCGATCACGTTGTACACGGCGGCCGCGTTGCCAAATGGCGGCGCCGCGGAACCCCCGGATGGCGGATGCGACGTCGTGGCCCACAGGATGCGTCCGTTCTGCGACGCGAACTCGCGGTAGAAGAAGTCCTTTCCGAGAAGGCCGAACTTCCAGAACTGATTGGCGATGTCTTTGCCGACGTAGGTGACGGTGCCGTTGGACCGGACGATCACTTTCTCCCGCTTTTCCGGATCCTCCTCGCCGTCGGGTTCCTCGCCCGGCGCCTCATCGTCATCGATCGGCATCACCCAGCAGCCCGCGAGCTTGCCTTCGGTCTGCAGAAACACGGAGCCGCGGCGCTTCAGGTCCTCGAACGCGGCCGCCCAGAAATGCAGGCGGAGGATGTCACCCTCCCAGGTGAGCAGATCGTAGTCGACGTTGAGGCGCGCCATCGTGTCGAGATGGCAGCGCACGATGCGATCCGCGATGAACGCGCCCATCGCCGCCAGGTCGTTGCCGCCTGCTTCGATGGCGTGCATGGCTGCGCCGCGCTTCGCGAGGTTGGCCGCGTCGGCCTCGTACCATTCGCCGACCTTCGCGTAGAGGTCCCAGCAGTAGTAATCGAATCGCGTCGTCTCGGCGATCCGCTTCACGTCGGCGAGATTCCTGCCCTCGATCTCGCGGAAGCCGACGACGACGTCGGCGACCTGAACGCCGGTGTCATCGATGTAGTTCTGCACCTCCACCGTGCGCCCCTGGAAGCGCAGCAGCCGCACCAGCGTGTCGCCCAGCGCGGCGTTGCGCAGATGTCCGATATGCGCCGCCTTATTGGGGTTGATCGCCGTGTGTTCAACGATCACTTTGCCGGCGTCGGCCGCGGCGAGTGGCGGCACGGTGCCTTCGAGTCGCGCGCGGAGAAACGCGCCGCGGTCCAGGAAGAAATTGAGATACCCGTTCGATGCCGCCTCGACGCGCGAGACGCCGTCGATGGCGCCGAGCGCCGCCCCCAGCTCCTGCGCAATCGCGCGCGGCGCCTTCTTCAGCCGCTTCGCCAGTTCGAAGGCCACAGGGACCGCCACGTCGCCGAGGCGGCGCTTGGGCGGCAGCTCCAGGGAAATCGTCGGAAGTTCCGTCGGTGCGAGGCCGAACGTCGCGGTCAGCGTGTCGTGAAGTCGCGAGCGAATGGCGGCGTGAATCGGCAGAATCATGAATGGTCTATTGTACTGAGGTCCTCTGGAGAATTGACGTTGGCCAGCAGGCGCGACGGGTCGCCGAACGTGCTCAGCTCCACGAGGTCCACGATGCGCATGGTGAGAATCTGATCCAGATCGGCGGCTTTGCGATGGCCGGCTTCGATCGCCGCGCGGATGCGGGGCGCGGCGTGACGTCGATAGCACGCGAGCAGCGGCTCGGCGCCGGCCGGCGTCCGCACCCACGCGCCGTCGGCCATCGCGGCCAGATCCAGCAGCCGCCGCAGGAGCCCGCCATCGAGAAACGGCAGGTCGCAGGCCACGACGAGGACCCGGTCGGCGGCGGTCGATTCGAGCGCCGTCAGGATCGCGCCGGCCACGCCCGTGCCCGGCAGGACGTCCGGGCAGACGCGCCAGGGCAGGTCGGCGAAGCGTTCCCGTTGCGAGGCCACAATGAAGAGGTCCTCGGTCAATGGTTGAAGCACGGCCACCTGTCGGCTGATGATGGACTGTCCACCAATGAGCACACGACTCTTGTCTCTTCCGCCGAACCGCGAGGCCTGCCCGCCCGCGACGATCGCCGCTGCGATGTCCATGTTCGTCATTAGCGCTCCCCAATCATGACCGATGACCAGGTGGGACGGCTGCTGGTGGCCGCGGTGCATCAGGCGATTACCGACGAATTGCCCAATCGGATTGATTTCTACGAGCACTGGCTCCGGGGGGAGCGGCTCCGTGACGGCGGGGGGGG
>JAKALV010000256.1 GCA_021824055.1 Acidobacteriota bacterium | reverse complement strand
GTAGTCGGGGCTGAGGTCGACCGACCCGTTCATGCCGAACATGCGGCCGGCGTTGAAGCTGCCCTCAGTCTGCACGCCGTCTTCCTGCACGCCGAGCGGATTCACGCCGAAGATAAAGGCACGGCGACGATCGTTGAAGGTGTCGAGGAAGATGCGCACCGAGTCGTCGCGATCGATGTTGTCGCGGTCGGCGTTGGTCGCCCGGACCGAGCCCGGCGACGAGTCGTGCGCGATGATGCCGAAATAGAGCGCCGACGGCGAGTACCACACGAGCACCTCGGTCTGCTCACTCGATGGCTGCCCGTCCACCGGACGGTATTCCGAAAAACCCGTGAGCCGCGTCGCCTGCTGCCACGCGGGCTCGGTCAGCTGGCCATCAACCGCAACGGTCGCGTCGATCCGGGGAATCGAGAAGCCCGGCGCTCCGGCCCCCGGCACGACGCGCGGCGCGGGCGCTACCGGCGACACCGGCCGGGCCGCCAGCGTGGTTGGAGCCTGCGCGAGCACGAAGATGAGGACCGCCGGGCAAATCACCTTGGAATTCTACTTGGACCACGCGGTGACCACATGGCCCATCTCGCCCACCGCCAGGCCGTCCGTGCGATTGGCGAAATATTTCCGATTGAGCGCGTCGGGCCCGCGATCGCGCACCTCGGCGAAACCGAGGCCGATCAACTTCTCTTTCAGGGCCCCGGGTTCGAAGAACGCCTGAAAGGGTTCGCCCGCCGAGGCCACACGCTGCGCCAGCACGGCGAAACGGGCGCGCTGGAAGAAGTTGAGCGACGCGGGCGGCACGGCGTAGTCGAACGTGATGCCACCGCCGGCCTGCACCAACCCGGCGACGATGGTCAGCGTGGCCCAGACGGACGCCTTGGTCAGATACGGCGTCACGCCCAGCCACGAGAAGAACGCCGGCTCGCCCGTGGCGAGGCCGGCGCCGGCCAAGGCATCGCCGAGCGACTGGTGCTCGAAGTCGACCGGCACGAACGTCAGCGAGTCCGGCTCGACGAGACCCGATTCCTTCAGCCGCATCCGCTTCCAGTCCTGCGTGGAGGGATAGTCGACTTCGAACACGCGCAGGCCGGGCACGGCATGGCGGTACGCGTAGGTGTCCATTCCGGCGCCGAGCACGACGTACTGCCGAACGCCGTTCGCGATCGCTTTGGCCAGGGCGTCCTCGGCGATGCGGCTGCGCACGGCGAGAAACGCGCGCAGCGTGGCGGAGCCGAGCTGGCTTTCGAAGCGCGCGGGGTTCTGCTCGAGCGCCGCGGCCACTTCGCGGCCGATCATCCGCAGCGCCAGCGGGTCTTCGAACACGAGGGGCCTGTCGAGAATCTGATGGGCCGCACGGCGGAGGGCGACGCGCACGGCCGTGCGGCTGGGCTGGCCGGTGTTCATGGGTGCTGACAACTCTGGCTGAACGCGGCCGGTTCGTCCAGTCGAAGCGCCAGTTGCGCGATGTCACGCGGCATGCCGAGCACGGTGGCCGGCACGGGCGGCGGCTTCCGTCACCGGCAAGCCTCCAGTGCCGTGTGAGGTGAGGGCCGAGACAGACTCATCCGGCCGTAGCGCGTGGTCATGTCTCACAGCGGGCCTTTGATCAACAATACTATTCCGATGACTCGCATGCGCAGACTGATGATCGCGGTCGTGCTGGCGATCGCGTCGGCGACCACGTGCACGGCGGCCGCCGTCTCCGATCGCATTTTCTGGAGTCCCTCGCTCGGCCGGACGCTGCCCTACCGGATCATCCTGCCAGCCGACTACGCCACGAGCGTGGCGCGCTACCCGGTGCTGTACCTGCTGCACGGTTACGGCGGTGCGTTCGGCGACTGGAGCACGCACTCAAAGGTCGCGGAGTACGTGGCCGGCCGGCCGCTGATCGTCGTGATGCCGGAGGGCGCGAACTCCTGGTATGTGGACGGCGCGAACGGACAGGCGTGGGAAACCTATCTCACGAGCGATCTCATCACATCGGTCGATGCGACATTCCGCACGATCGCCACGCGCGACGGCCGCATGATCGCCGGCCTCTCGATGGGCGGCTACGGCGCGGTCAAGGCCGGCCTCCGGCATCCGGAGCTTTTCGCGGTGGTCGGCAGTTTCAGCGGCGCGTTCGACATCACGCGGCCGGGCGATGTCTTCAAGGGTGAAAGCAAGCCGGACGTGATGGACGTCTTCGGCCCCGTCGGCAGCACGGTGCGAAAGGCCAACGATGTCTTCGCCATGGCCGCCGCGGCGAAACCCGACGGGCTGCCCTATTTCTGGCTCGCGGAAGGCACGAGCGATCCCTGGCTCGAGCCCAATCGCGAGATGGCGCGCGCGCTGAAGGCACGGGGCATCGCGACCGAATACGTGGAGCACCCCGGCGGGCACGACTGGACGTTCTGGGACTGGGCCGTCCAGTCGTTCCTGAACAGCCCGCACGTGACGGCCAGGCGGTAAACACCGCCGGCCGGCGCGCCTACTCGCCCGGTTTCGTCATCTTCATCGGATCCACCCACGCGTCGAACTGCTCGGCCGTCAGCAGTTTCAGCGCCACGGCTGCGTCCTTCAGCGTGGTGCCGTCGTGATGCGCCTTCTTGGCGATCCTGGCGGCGTTGTCGTACCCGATATGCGGATTGAGCGCCGTGACGAGCATCAGGCTCTTGTGCAAATTCTCGTCGATCCGCGGCTGGTTGGCCTCGATGCCGACGGCGCAGAACTCGTTGAAGTTGCGGCACGCGTCGCCCACGAGCCGCAGCGACTGCAGCACGTTGTGGATGATCACCGGCTTGAACACGTTCAGTTCGAAGTTGCCCGACGCGCCGCCGATGCCGACCGCCACGTCATTGCCCATCACCTGCGCGCACACCATCGTCATGGCCTCGCACTGCGTCGGATTCACCTTGCCCGGCATGATGGAGCTGCCCGGTTCGTTTTCCGGAATCGTGATCTCGCCCAGCCCGGACCGCGGACCGGACGCGAGCCAGCGCACGTCGTTGGCGATCTTCATGAGCGACGTGGCCATCGTCTTCAGCGCGCCGTGCAGGAACACCAGCGGTTCGTGGCCGGCCAGCGCCGCGAACTTGTTCGGCGCGCTGGCGAAGGGCAGGCCGGTGATGGCCGCGATCTGTCGCGCGGCCTTCACCGCGAATTCCGGATGCGAGTTCAGGCCGGTGCCGACGGCCGTGCCGCCGAGCGCCAGTTCGTACACCGCCGGCAGCGCCGCATTGACGGCGTTGAGCGACAGATCCAGCTGCGCCACCCAGCCCGAGATTTCCTGGCCGAGCGTGAGCGGCGTCGCGTCCTGCAGATGCGTGCGGCCGATCTTGACGCAGGTTTCGTACTGCTTCGACTTGGCGGCGAGGGTGTCGCGGAGCGTGCGCACGTTGGGCAGCAGATGGCGCACGACCTGCTCGGCCGCCGCGATATGCATGGCCGTCGGAAAGGTGTCGTTCGACGACTGGCCGCGGTTGACGTGATCGTTGGGATGCACCGGCTTCTTGCTGCCCATCACGCCGCCGGCCATTTCGATGGCGCGGTTCGAGATGACCTCGTTCGCGTTCATGTTGGTCTGCGTGCCGCTGCCGGTCTGCCACACGAACAGCGGGAAGTGCTCGTCCAGCTTGCCCTCGATCACTTCCTGCGACGCCGACACGATCAGATCGACGGTCTCTTTCGGCAACTGGCCCAGATCGCCGTTGGTCAGGGCCGCGGCCTTCTTGAGGATGCCCAGCGCCCGGATCAACGGCCGTGGAAAGTGCTCCTGGCCGATGTTGAAGTGATGCAGCGATCGCTCGGTCTGCGCCCCCCAGTAACGGTTGGTCGCGACGTCGATCGGGCCCATGGAATCAGTTTCGGTGCGCGTGGACATTCCATCATTTTAGCGGTTCGGCACACTAGCTGCGGAGTCCTTTCAGCGGGTCGATCGATGCGGCGCGACGTGCCGGAATGGCGCACGCGATCGCCGAGACGATGACGAGGAGCAGCGCAACGCCGGCGAAGCTCGCGGCGTCATGTGCGCCGAGGCCGAAGAGCAACGCGGACAGGAACCGCGACGACACCGCGGCCACGCCGAGGCCCGCGGCCAGCCCCGCGATCGCCAGCACGACCCCTTGCGAGATGATCAGGCGCACGATGTTCCACGGCGTGGCGCCGAGCGCGGTGCGGAGACTGATCTCGCGCGTGCGCTGCGTGACGCCGTACGACAGGCCGCCGAACAGACCCGCCATCGCGATCAGCGCGGCAAACACCGCAAAGCCGCCGAAGAGCACCGCGTACAGCCGCGGTCGCGCGAGGCTGTGCATCAGCCGCGCTTCCATCGTCATCGGCTGCTCCACGGTGGCCCGCGGGTCAACAGTATGGACGATGCGGCCGAGGTCTGTTGCGAGCGCCACTGGATCGCCGTCGGTGCGGATCGTCACGAAGGACCCGGGCTCAGGTCCTGTCGACATTTGCGCCACGCTGACGAAGATCTCCGGCTGCACGGGATCGGATGCGTTGCTGCGCAGCACGTCATCGAGGACCCCGACGATCTTCCACTTCTGAACGTCACCCTCTTTGTTCTCGATCGCCACCGGCAGCAGTTCGCCGACGGGCGACGCGCTGAGGTATCGCCGCGCGAACGTGCGGTTGACGACCGCGGCCAGTTCCGAGGTGGCCGTGTCGCTGTCGGCCAGCACGCGGCCTGCCGACAGGCGCATGCCGATCGCGGCGAAATAGCCCGGCGTCACTTCGCGCAGCAGACCGCTGATCGTGCGCGGTTCGCGGCCGGGCGCCATCGACGTGCTGGCGAACCGGCGCTCGGATCCGCCAAGCGGAATCGCGTCGGATAGCCCCACATCGCGCACGCCGGGCCGCCGCCGGACTTGCGCGAAGATTTCATCGAACGCCGCCGTGCGCGTGGCGGCGGTGTCGCGCGTTGCCGGCAACTGCACTCGGGCGGTCAGGACCTTCGAGCCGTT
>JAKALV010000255.1 GCA_021824055.1 Acidobacteriota bacterium | reverse complement strand
GCCGTTCTGCTGGCGCCAGTGGCGGCGCGGCCGCACGCGCAGACGGCGCCGCCGGCCACCGAGCGGTTTGTTCTCAGCTTCCTCGGCCACCAGATCGGCGAGGAGCGGGTCACAGTCACCACCATCGGGCCGGGGCGGAAGATCGCCTCGGCCTTTTCGTTTGAGGATCGCGGCACGAAGGTCCAGCTTACGGCGGCGCTCGAACTCGACGGCGACGACCTGCCGATCCGGCTCACCTCGAAAGGCAGGACCTACCGGCTCTTCTCGACGGACATCGACGTGCTGCGCATCGGCGACCGCGTGTTTGTCCATGACGGCCCCGACGAGAAGACGATCGAGCTGGCGGGCCGCCCGTTCTTCCCCGTCGACAATTACGCGCCCATCGCCACGCAGGAACAGCTGATTCGGTTCTGGCTCAGCCATGGCCGGCCGACGGAGATCGTGGCGCCGCCCGCAGGCACGGTGCGGATCGCGTCGCGCGGGGTCGCGGACGGCATCGAGCGCCTGGCGATCGACGGCGTGGTCTGGGGCACAGAAGGCGCGTTCGTGGACGTCAAAACGCGGCGGCTGACCGGTCTGACCACATGGGCGGGCAATTTGCCGTTCGAAGCCGCGGCGGCGGGCGCCGAGTCGCGCATCGAGGACTTCATCCGGCAGTCGGCGGCCGACCGTCTTGACGAGCTGGCGGCGGCCACGACGGCCCTGCCGCCGCCGCAGAGCGGAACGTTCGCGGTGTTCGGCGCGCGCGTGATCGACGGCACCGATGCGCCGCCGATCGAGCATGCCATCATCCTGATTCGCGATGGGCGCATCGCGGCAGTCGGCCCCCGCGCCGCGGTTCACATCCCAAACGGGATACCGATCATTTATGTCAGCGGCCACACGATCATCCCCGGTCTGTGGGACATGCACGCGCACTCGTCGCAGACCGACTGGGCGTTTCCGTATCTGGCCGGCGGTGTGACGACGATTCGCGACATGGGCGGCGAGAACGAGTTTCTCGTGCCGTATCGGAATGCGATCAACGCCGGCACGGTGCTTGCGCCTCGCCTGCTGCTGGCCGGTCTGGTGGACGGGCCTGGTCCCGGCGCATTCGGCCACGTGTGGGCCGCGACGCCCGACGAAGGGCGTGCCGTGGTGCGCCAACTGAAGGCCGACGGTTTCGAGGAAGTGAAGATCTACACGCTGGTGACGGCCGATGTGGTCAGGGCGATGGCCGACGAAGCGCACAGGCTCGGCATGATGGTCACCGGCCACACGCCGCGTGGGGCGCGCGAAGCGGTCGAGAACGGCTACGACCAGATCGCGCACGGCAGCGTGCCGGGACCGGCGGGCTCGGCGGCGGCCAACGATCTCATCGCGTTCTTCAAGGCGCACGGTACGGCGCTCGATCCCACGACGTCATGGGGCGAACTCAGCGGACGACCGGCGGCAATTCCGCTCGCGTCATTCATTCCGGGTGTGCTGCGGTTGCCGCGAACGCTGGCTCGACAGTTCGCAGGCATGCCCGGAGGCAACGGCGATCCCGTGCAGTACGCTGCCCGGCAGCGCCAGTCGCTCGGCATGCTGAACGAAGCGCGCAGCACCGGCATTCCGGTGGTCGCCGGCACGGACAAGGGCATTCCGGGTTTCAGCCTTCAGCGCGAGATCGAACTGTACGTAAAGGGCGGGATGACGCCGCTGCAGGCGATTCAGGCCGCGACGATCGTGCCGGCGCGCGTGATGAAGCTCGACAAGGACACCGGCACGATCGAGGCCGGAAAACGCGCTGACCTCGTGATTCTCGACGGTAACCCGCTCGACGACATCACCAATATCCGCACGGCCTCGCGGGTCATGGTCAACGGCAAGCTCTACGACTCGGCCGCGCTCTGGCGCGCGGCTGGGTTCAAGCTCCGGTGAGCGCTTCAATCGTGAAGGACGCGAAGAACGTGAAGCAAAGGCAGTTTTTCAAAGAGTCTCTTTGAAAGACTGTCTTCACGTTCTTCACGTGCTTCACGGTTAATGCATAATGCCAGAGTCCGAGGTGCTGAACGTCAGACCGTTCGACCCCGCGGTGGCGGTCACATTCGATCCTTCCACGAACTGTCCCTGCAGCACGCCGAGCGCGAGCGGATCAAGCACGCGCCGCTGGATCACGCGCTTCAGCGGGCGCGCGCCGTAGACCGGATCGTAGCCTTCCTCGATCAGGAAGTCGCGCGCTTCGTCGGTCAACGTCAGCTGGATCTTGCGGTCCGCGAGGCGCTTGAGCAGCGTGGCGATCTGGATGTCGATGACCTTGCGGATGTCCGCGCGCGACAACGCATGGAAGAACACGATCTCGTCGACACGATTCAGGAATTCCGGCCTGAAGTGCTGGCGCAGCGCGTCCATGAGCTGACGTTCCGTGCCGGCGTCGAGCTCGGTGTCCCCGCGCGTCGCGCGCTCCGCAATGAGGTGACTGCCGACGTTTGACGTCATGATCACCACGGCATTGCGGAAGTCCACCGTCCGGCCTTTGCCATCCGTCAGCCGCCCATCGTCGAGCAGCTGCAGCATCACGTTGAGCACTTCGGGATGCGCCTTCTCGATTTCGTCGAAGAGCACGACCGCGTAGGGCCGGCGTCGCACGGCTTCGGTCAGTTGGCCCGCTTCTTCGTAGCCGACGTATCCGGGCGGCGCACCGATCAGACGCGACACCGTGTGTTTCTCCTGATACTCCGACATGTCGATCCGGACCATCGCCTGTTCGTCGTCGAAGAGGAACTCGGCGAGCGCGCGGGCGAGCTCGGTCTTGCCGACGCCGGTCGGGCCCAGAAAGATAAAGCTGCCGAGCGGGCGATTGGGATCCTGGAGGCCGGCGCGCGCGCGGCGAATCGCGTTGGCGACGGCCGTGACCGCAACGTCCTGACCGACCACGCGCTGATGCAGACGCGTCTCCATCTGCACGAGCTTCTGCATTTCGCCTTCCATCAGGCGGCTCACCGGAATGTGCGTCCAGCGCGACACCACCTCGGCGACGTCTTCCTCGTCGACCTGCTCCTTGAGCATGGCGGGCGCGCCCTTCGCGAAGCCCGCCTCAGCCGCGTCGATCTGCCGCTCGATTTCCGGGATCTTGCCGTATTGCAGCTCCGACGCCTTCGCGTAATCGCCCGCGCGCTGCAGGCGGTCGAGCTCCATGCGGAGTTTCTCCAGCTCTTCCTTCTTGCCGCGTCCCGCCTGGATGGCGGCTTTCTCCTTGTGCCATTGCGCGGCGAGCCCGGACTTCTGCTCCTTCAGCCCGGCCAGTTCTTTCTCGAGCTTGCCGAGCCGGTCCTTGGACGCGGCGTCGGTTTCCTTGCGCAGCGCTTCGCGCTCGATCTCGAGCTGCATGATGCGGCGCTCGACCTCGTCGAGCTCGGCCGGCATCGAGTCGATCTCCATGCGCAGACGGGATGCGGCCTCGTCCACGAGGTCGATCGCCTTGTCGGGCAGGAAGCGGTCCGCGATGTAGCGATTGGACAGCACGGCGGCGGCGACCAGCGCCGCGTCCTTGATCTTCACGCCGTGATGCAACTCGTACCGTTCGCGGAGTCCGCGCAGAATGCTGATGGTGTCTTCCACGGTCGGTTCGCCGACGATCACGGGCTGGAAGCGGCGCTCGAGCGCGGCGTCCTTCTCGATGTGCTTGCGGTACTCGTCGAGCGTCGTCGCGCCGATCGTGTGCAACTCGCCGCGCGCCAGCATGGGTTTCAGCATGTTCGACGCGTCGAGGGAGCCCTCCGACGCGCCCGCGCCGACCACCGTGTGCAGTTCGTCGATGAACAGGATGATCGTGCCGGCTCCGTCGGTCACTTCCTTCAGCACGGCCTTGAGGCGTTCCTCGAATTCGCCACGATATTTCGCGCCAGCCACGAGCGATCCCATATCGAGGCCGACGATCTTCTTGTCGCGCAGCCCTTCCGGCACATCGCCGCGCACGATCCGCTGCGCCAGGCCTTCGACGATGGCCGTCTTGCCGACGCCGGGTTCCCCGATCAGCACGGGGTTGTTCTTGGTGCGGCGCGCGAGCACCTGGATCACGCGGCGAATCTCCTCGTCGCGGCCGATCACGGGATCGAGCTTGCCCTTGCGGGCCATTTCGGTAAGGTCGCGCCCGTAGCGTTCGAGCGCCTGGTACTTGCCCTCGGGGTTCTGGTCCGTGACGCGCTGCGAGCCGCGCACCTGCACCAGCGCGGCGAGCACCGCATCCTTGGTGACGCCGGACTTCCTCAGCAGTTCCGCGGACGGCGCGCGGCCGGCCTCGGCGACCAGCCCGACGAGCAGATGCTCCGTGCTCGTGAACTCATCCTTCAGGTTGGCCGTTTCTTCCTCGGCGGCTGTAAACACCTTTCGCAGCCGCGCCGACAGTCCGGGCTCGGCGCCGCCCTGCACTTTCGGCAGGTTGGCCAGGAGTGCCTTGACCGACGCCGCCATGGCGCGCGCATCGATCTTCATCTTCCCGAGCACCGCGGGCACGATGCCCTCGGGCTGCTCGAGCAGCGCCGTGAGCAGGTGTTCCGGCAGCATCTCGGCGTGTCCGGCCTGCCGGGCCAGCTGCTGGGTGGTGACGACGGCTTCCTGGGCTTTCTCGGTGTATTTGTTGAGGTTCACGACGATACCTCCGCGGTGTTACCTGGGCAGTTCGAGCGCTTTCAGCGCCTCGTAGTGGGCGCGCGCCTCGGGGGTGAGCGTTGGCGGCAGTACGATTTCGACAGTGGCGTACAAGTCGCCCCGGTTGTCCGTCGATCGCGCGACCGGCATGCCGTGGCCTTTCATGCGGAAGACGCGGCCGCCGCCGGTCATTTCCGGAATGCGCAGCCGCAGCACCGTGCCGGCCAGCGTGGGCACGGTGATTTCCCCGCCCAGCACCGCCGTGGTCACGGGCACCGGCACTTTGATGTACAGGTCGTTGCCGCGCCGGTCGTAGCGTGGGTGCGGCGCGAGCCGCACCACCAGGAATAAGTCGCCCGGCTCCGCGCCGGCGCCCGGTGCGGCCTCGCCTTCGCGC
>JAKALV010000254.1 GCA_021824055.1 Acidobacteriota bacterium | reverse complement strand
CGCGGCCGCCATCATCAAGGGCCTCGACTGGGAGGAAGCGTCGATTCTGCTGCTGCTCGCGCTGGCGGCCCGGTCGCAGTCGGCGCTCTTCGACCGGCCCAGCCGCGGACGCTGGCTCGACACGTCTGACCTGGTGCTCGCTTTCGCCGCCCTCTCGCTCTTCATCGTCTTCGGCACATTCTCGTTCCATCTGAACGCGGCCACGCTCGAGCGGTGGACGGCGATCGGCTATCACCTGCAGGCGACGCGGTTCGTGCGCGCCGCGGCGGCGATGGCGCTGGCGCTCGCCGCAGCCACCGCCCACGTGATGATGCGCACGCCGCGGCGCTTCGAACGGCTGTCCGACGCCGAGATCGAGCGGACGCTGTCGCTGCACAACCGGATCGGCACAACCACCAACCCCATACTGGTCGCCACGGGCGACAAGGAAGTGTTCACCGCCGGGGACCTCGGCTTCTGCCTGTACCGGACGCTGGGTCCGTACATGTTCATCTTCTCGGATCCCGTCGTGCGAAGCGCGGCCGAGCGTCCCGCGTTCCTCGACGCGCTGTTCACGTTCGCCGCGGAGATCGACCGGCGGCCCGCCTTCTATCAGGTGTCTCCGGACTGGATGCCGGCGCTGCACGACCGCGGCTACGACTTCTTCAAGGTCGGCGAAGAAGCCATGGTGCCGCTGGCCGGGGTGACGCTGGCGGGATCCGCGGGCAAGCTGAACCGCCAGTTTCTCCGCCGCGCGGAGCGCGATGGCCTGACGTTCCGGATCATCGAGAAGGACGTTGTGGCGCGCCGAATGGCGGAACTCGCGGACGTGTCGGACGAATGGCTGCGCGCACGCGAAGGCGTGGAGCGGCAGTTCTCCGTCGGCTTCTTCGACCCGGCGTACCTGCGGCGCTTCCGCGGCGCCGTCGTGGAGGACGCCGCGGGACGGCTGCTCGCGTTCGCGAATCTGCTCGAGGGACCGCGAACCACGGAGTTTTCGATCGATCTGATGCGGTACCGCTCCGGCGGGCCGCCCGTGATGGACTTCATGATCGTGTCGCTCTTCGTCGAAGGCCAACGGGCCGGCTACACGCGATTCAACCTCGGCATGGCGCCGCTCGCCGAAGTCGGCGCGCAACGTGACGCGCACCGGCGGGAGCGTCTGGCGCACTTTCTCTTCCGGCGCGGCGAGCAGTGGTACAACTTTCAGGGTCTGCGCGCCTTCAAGGAGAAATTCCATCCGGACTGGCAACCCCGCTACATGGCGTACCAGAACCCGTGGGAGTGGATCTCGGCGGCCGCGTATCTGGGCGCTCTGACCGCGGGCGGTTGGCACGGACTGGTCGGGTCGAACCGCGCGAAGCCGCACGACGCGGACGGCCGCCACGGAGGCGCGGCGCCGGACTCCGCGCCGCTGCACGTGTGACGCGCGGACATCTCCACGCCGCCGCGGCCGTTCTGGCCGCGCTGACCGCCGGGTGCATCGACCATCCGCGCGTCACGGCGATCCCGGGCGAACAGACGGTCGACCGCACGATCGTCCTCAACCATCACGGGCTGCTTCTGCATCTGGCGATGCCGCCCGGGCCGCCGCAAGGTCCGCTGCTCGTGTACGCCACGGGCGATGGCGGCTGGCGCGGCAAAGACCTCTCGCTCTACCGCCAGATCGTGTCTTGGAAACGGCCGGTCGTCGGCTTCAGCGCCCACGAGTACGTGACGCATTTCGGCAACGATACCGACACCACCACGCCCGCCCGGCTCGCGCGCGATTACCTCGCCATCATCAGCCTCGCGAAGACGGAGCTGCACCTGCCCGCGGATCACCCGGTCATCCTGATCGGCGTCTCGCGGGGCGCCGGCTTGTCCGTGGTCGCGGCGGGGCAACGCGCGGTGCACCGCGAGCTGTCCGGCGTGCTGGCGATCGCGCTCACGAAAGAAGAGGAGTACGTGCGCTGGTTCCGCCGCACGCCCGCCGCGCGGATCCGAACCGATCCGGAAGAACCGTCGATGGTCGAGGTGTACCGGTACCTGCCGCGCCTCGGTCCGCTTCCGCTCTACGTGATCCAGTCAACCCACGACAACTACCTACCGGCCGAGAAAGCGCGTGCGTTGTTCGGACCCGACACCAATCGGCACCGGTTTCAGCCTATCGAATCGAATAACCATAACTTCAGCGATGCGCGTGAGGCGATGTATGCTGCTGCCCGCGAAGCCCTCGCCTTCCTCGAACGGTTCACGAAGAAACAGCGACCTATGAATTTCTTTCGCCGCACGCCGCCACCGCCGCCGTTGCCCTCTGGTGACCGCGCCACCAACGAAGACATCCATTTCGCCTATCGCCTGCTGCTGCGGCGCGAGCCGGATGCCGCCGGCCTGGCGCACTACCGGCAACTGGTCGCCGACGGCCTGAGCCTGCACGGGCTGATCCGCAGCTTCATCAACTCGGACGAGTTCCGGTTCACGCGAGACGATGAGGCGCGGCCGACGCCGGTGGATCTGGGCGGCTACCGGGTGCTCATCCAGAAGCTCGACACCGACTTCGGCCAGGCGATCTACCACTCGAAGCAGTACGAAGAGCATGTGCGCGCGGCCGTCCGTGAACATCTCCACGAAGGCGATGTCGCTGTCGATATCGGCGCGAACATCGGCGCCGTCGCGCTCCTCGCCGCGTCCATCGTCGGACCCGGCGGTCAGGTCCACGCCGTCGAGCCCAACCCGGACAACCTGCAGCTTCTCTACCGCGGCATCGTGCTCAACGGCTTCACGAACGTGAACGTGCTGCCTTACGCGGCGTCGAACCGGAAAGCGGTGTTCTCGCTCATGGGCGGAACGTCGAACACGCACTTGACGGGCGCAAACACGCCGGACGGCGGCGGGCACTTCGTGCAGTCCATCGTCCTCGACGATGTGCTGGGCGATCTGCCGAAACTGAACCTGCTGAAGATGGACATCGAAGGGCATGAGCCCCAGGCCTTTGAGGGATTCATGCGCACCGTGACGCGGCATCGTCCGGTGCTCGTCGCGGAGTGGAACCCCCGCTGCCTGATCGATCTCCACGGTCAGGATCCACGCGCGTATCTGCGGCAGATCTTCGCGCTGTACCCGCGCGTGCGCGCCATCAGCGCCTTTCATGACGATCGGGTGCTCGAGAGCCCGGACGCGGTGATGACGTACTGGGAACGACGGCAGGGTGAAGTGGCCACGGAGAAGCTGCTGCCGCCGCGGGCGTTGCATTTCGATCTGGTCGTCACGCCGTAACGCTGATGGCGGACAATGAATAGCCTGCTTGCCACGGCGCACCCCTACATCGTCCAGTACGGCTACGGCGCGCTGTTCGGCGTGCTGTTCGCCGAGTCGTTTGGGTTGCCGCTGCCGGGCGAGACGTTCCTGATCGCCGCGTCGTTTCTCGCCGTACAGGGCCAGCTTAATATCTGGCTCGTGGGTCTGACGGCGTGGGCGGCGACGGTGCTCGGCGACAACGTTGGCTATGCCATCGGCCGCTTCGGTGGCCGGGGGCTGGTGGTTCGCCATGGCGCACGCGTAGGCATCAGCGCCGAGCGGCTGAACAAGACGGAGCGCTTCTTCGCGCGGTACGGTCCAGAGATCGTCATCGCGGCGCGTTTCTTTCCGGTGCTGCGGGAACTCAACGGCATCACTGCGGGCAGTGCCGGAATGGGCTGGAAACGCTTCGTGGTCTACAACGCGCTGGGTGGACTCCTTTGGGTTGGCGCATGGAGTTCCGTCGTCTACTATTTCGGTCATCGGATTGAAGCCTTGCTGCTGCGGGTCCATACGGCAGAATTGTGGCTGGCGGGTGCGCTGGCAATGACCCTCCTCGTCGCGGCAGCTTACTGGGCAATGTCGAAACGATCGCGCAGCTAAATCCGCGTCAGAGCATCCAAACGTCAGAAGATCGCGGAACTCAGGAGCGGCGGCCAGAATATCGGCCGCCGTTCTTCTGTAGAATCAACGCATGGCATCACGCCCTTCAGCCTTGGCGTCCTGGTCACCGGAGCAGGTGGCGCAGGGCCGTCGCTGGGTCAGGACGTGGCAGGATGCGGCCCCGCGCCTCGAAGCGATTCGGCGGCGGGAACTTCGGCACCTTGATGCCTTCACGGCCATTTCATGGCTGTGCGGCTCGGCCAATTACTTTGAGGCGCCACGGGCGCCGAAACCCACTTCGGGCCTGATCGAACAGCAGCGGCTTTTCACACAACTACGACGGCCGTGAACGCACTCATTCGGGCTGCGGCAGAACTGCAGGCCGTGTGCGTCCAGCACGACTGGCGGTTCTGTTTCATCGGCGGCCTGGCCGTCCAGCGATGGGGTGAGCCGCGCGAAACGGTGGACGTCGATCTCACGCTTCTGACGGGTTTCAGTGACGAGGTCCGCTTCGTCTCCGTGTTAATGGCCGCGTTTGAATCGCGAATCGAGAACGCCGCACAATTTGCCGCCGCGCGGATCTGAAGGATTAGCCCGTCACTCGATCTCGCTGGTTGTCCTCCGGCTCCGCATGGCTCGTCGGCGCGCCTTCATAGCGCCGGCCCGGCGCCAGGTGTTCGTGTTTCATGACGACGCCGTGCGGCGCCACGTGCGTATCCTCGCCGATGTCGGCGCCGTAAAGCACCACGGTCCCTTCAGCCAGCGTCGCGCGGGCGCGAATCCGCACGTGGTCGATCTTCAGCACGCGATCCTCGAACGTGTGCGCCTGGAACATCGCGTGTACGGTGGCGCCATCGTCGATCCGGATCATGTCGGGATCGACCACGTGCGCGAAACCGGGGCCGAGGACCACACCCTTGCCGATCGTCATCCCCATCGCCCGCAGGTACCACGGCAGCCACAACGTGCCCTCGAGCGCGGCCAGCGCCGGGCTCGCGTAGAGATTCCACGCCACATACAAGAAGTCCCAGCGGCTGCACCAGCATGACCACAACGGGTGCTGCCCCGGCCGCACGCGCCCGAGCAGCGCCCACTTCAACACCAGCACCAGCCCGCACATGGCCGCGAGCGCGCCCACGGTCGCCAACGGCACCAC
>JAKALV010000253.1 GCA_021824055.1 Acidobacteriota bacterium | reverse complement strand
CCGGCACCGCGCGCGCCACCGGACAGGAGGAGCTTCACGAGGTCCGAGAACTCGCCGATGCCCATCGGCTTGCGCCGCGCGTCGCCGCGCACGACCGGCGCGCCGGCCGTGGCCGTGCGGCCGGCGACCACGGGTGGATTGACCACCGGCGCCCCCGCCGCGTCCAGGATCTTGTACACGCCGGCGCCCATCCCCACCGTCCACAACGCGCCATCCGGCGCGCGTTTCAGGAACAGATACGCCACGTCGCCCACCTGGAAGGTCGGCGAGCCGATCATCACCTGACGATAGCGGCCGAGATCGCCGCCGTACACACGAAATGTCACCGCGCGATCCGCGCGTCCTTTGAGGACGTCGTCCACCTCGACGGTGACCGCCGTCATCACCGGACCGTTGGCGATGTCGGTGAACGCGCGGGTATCGACCACGCGGCCGCGCACGATCAACGTCGCGATCGAGACCACATCCGCGAGATCCGTCGGGATCGTCACCGTGGCCTGCGCGGGCGCGCCCAGGACCAGCGCCGCCGCGACCGCGATACCGACGACGGCTCGTTTCACGCGCACTAGTCTATCTTCCTCTGTCCGGACCGGGCGACCGCCACGACGGCATCCGCCGCGCGCTCGGTGGCGCCGGCGCCGCCGAGCGTCGCCTTCACGTCGAGCAGATCCCGGCGCATGGTGTCGGCGCGCGCCGGCGAGGTCAACAGCGTTACGGTTTCCCGCGCCAGCGCGCCGGGTGTGAGCGCGTCCTGGATCAACTCGGTGACGACCGGCCGTCCGGCCACGAGGTTCACCATGCCGTATGTCGTGACGCCTACGAGGCGCCGGCCGATCATGTAGGTCAGCGGCGACACGCGGTACACGATCACCATCGGCGTATCGTGCAGCGCCGTTTGAACGGTCGCGGTGCCCGAGGCCACGATCGCTACGTCGCACGCGGCGAGGACGTTGTCGGTTTGCGACACGACGGAAACGAGGGGCGGTTGGACGCGGTCGCGCGCGGACGGTCCCGTTGGCGGCGGAAACAGCGCGACGTCCAATCCGGGCGCGCGGGCGAGCAGAAACTGCACGCCGGGCACGGCGGCGGCGATCGCGGGCATGGCGTCGAGGATGGTCGGCAGCACGTGCCGGATCTCGTTCGGGCGGCTGCCGGGGAGCAGCGCCACCACGGGGCGCGCCGGATCGAGCCCGGCCGCGCGCAGGAACTCGTCGCGCGGCCGGTCGGCCTGGGCCAGTTCGATCAAGGGATGTCCGACAAACTCCACCGGCACGCCGGCGCGTTCGTAGATCTCGCGCTCGAACGGAAAGATCACGAGCATCTTGTCCACGTAGCGCTGGATCGTGCGGATGCGCGCCGGCCGCCACGCCCACAACTGCGGACTGACGTAGTACACGATCGGGATGCCGAGCGCGCGAATGCGCGGCAGCAGCCGGAAATTGAAATCGGGAAAGTCGACGGCCACGAACACGTCGGGCCGCTCGCGGCGCGCCACCGTTTCGATCCGGTTCAGCATGGCGAATGACCGGCGCAGCACGAACAGCGCTTCGGTGATTCCCGTCACCGTCATGCCCTCATAGGTGCCGACCAGCGCGGCGCCCTCGGCCTCGAGGCGCGGACCGCCGAAGGCGCTCACCTGCAGATGCGGTTCGCGAGCCCGGAGGGCGCGGACCAGTGCCGCCGCGTAGAGATCTCCCGACGCCTCGCCGCAGGAGAGCAGCACGCGGAGGCCGTGGCTCGTCACGCCGCCTTTCGCACGAAGGCCGCCGGAGGAAGCGCGGCGTTCAGGCGCACGCTCGTGATCCGGCGGTCGATCACCACCCCATCGCGCTCCACGCGGGCGCGAAAGGCGACCTGTACGCCGGAGACGTCGCGGTAGTCGTCGTAAAACTCCGCCGCTTGCGGGGCGTTCGGCGCCGGGCCCGCCGGATACCGCATCCCCCGAATCTCGAACGACCTCGGATCGATCAGCAACGCGAGCGGTCCGCCGGAGGCCGGCGCGAACTGCAGCACGTGCACGGTCGCGCCGCCCGCCGCATCGTCCGGCAATTGCGTGACCGGCACGTTCCCGTCGAGCGCGTTGAGGAGGAGCGGCACCAGATCGCGGGCGGCCGACGACTGGTAGTCGGCGCGCGCATCGGCGTCGGCGTTCATCGACCCGGTGGCCGTTTCGATCCAGGCGTCCGTGCCGGCAAACACCTGCACCACCCGGCCGCCCGGCGTATCGGCTTCCACGCGAAACTTGTCGGGATACGCCACCAGGTTACGCGTCTGCATCTTCACCGGCGCGCCCTGACCGGAGATCGTCACGTCGGCCTGGACGTCAACGGTCTTCAGCGCGCGCAACACCGCGATGCCTCCTTTGGCCTCGGCGACCTTCCGCACGAGCGCCATCGCCGAGTCGGCCGAACCCTCCGAACCTCCCGAACCTCCCGAACCTCCCGAACCGCCCGAACCTCCCGAACCGCCCTTCCTCAGCGTCGGCGCTGTCAGATCGAGCTGATCGATCGGGATGGTCTCAAAATCATTGAACCCCTGCGCGCGCAGCTGGCCCACGAACTTGGATGCGTCGCCCACCAGCACGATCGACAGCCGGTCGGGCTTGACGAACTCCTTGGCAGCCGCCTGCAGATCATCGACGGTCACCGCCTCGACGCGTTCGCGCAGTTGTTCGAGGTCCTTGAGCTCCAGGCCGTAGAAGATCTGGTTGAGCACCTGCAGCGCGATCGCGCTCGGCGTTTCGATCGTCAGCGGAAAACTGCCCTGGAAGTAATCCTTCACCCCGCGCAGTTCGCGGGCATCGACCTTTTCGCGCTGCAGCCGCCACATCTCGTCAATGACGAGGCGCAGCGTCTCGCCGGTGGTCTCCGTGCGCGTGTTGGTGGACGCCACAAAACCGCCCGAGAACTTGAACGTCTGCAGGTCCGCGGAGGCGCCGTAGGTCAGTCCCCGGTCCGAGCGCAGCACGCCGAACAGCCGGTTCGCGCCTTCGCCGCCGAGCACGCGAATCAGCAACTCGAGATCCAGCCATTTGGGCGACGTGCGCGGCAGCGTCAGGTTGCCCGCGCGAATCTCCGTCTGCACCGCGCCGGGCTTGTCGACGACCACCAGCCGGTATGTGGGCGGCGGCGGTGCGACCTGCGCCTGCGCCGGCACGTCGCGCCTCGGCCAGCTGCCGAACGCCTTCTCGGCGGCCACGAACATTTCCTCGGACGTCAGGTCGCCGACGATGGCCAGAATCGAGTTGTTGGGGGTGAACCACGTGCGGTGAAAGGCCACCAGGTCGTTGCGCGTGATCCTGGCGATCGAGTCGAGCGTCCCGCCGGGCGGCTTGCCGTACGGATGAAACCCGTAGATCAGCCGGTCGAACACCACGCCGGCCAGAAACTCCGGGTCGTCGTAGCTGACCCGCATGCCCGAGATCGCCTGTTGCTTCTGCCGGTCGATCTCCTTCTGCTCGAACGCCGGCTGCTGCACCAGCTCGGACGCGAGCGCCATCACCACATCGATCTTGTCCTTGATGACGCCGGCATTCACGTAGCTCAGCTCATTGCCGGCGCCCACGCCCAGCACGCCGCCGGCCGACTCCACCAGATCGGCGATGCCTTCGGCCGACTTCGTGGCGGTCCCCTGGTTCAGCAGCGACGCGACCAGGCTGGCCACGCCCGGCTTGTCGGCCGGGTCCTGCGCCGCGCCGGCCTTAATGAGCAGCCTCACGCTGACCGATGGCTCCTCGTGCCACGGAATCGCGAGCACCTGCAGACCGTTGGGCAGCGTCTTGAGCTGGTACGGCGGGAACGCCACGGGACGCGCCGCGAGCGGCCGCGGCGGACGCTCGGTGGGCCACCCGGCCGCGCCGATCGTCTGCGCGCCGGACAGCCCCGGCACGAACGCGAACAGCAGCCACGCCGCGAATGGGATCAGGCGCCGCGTCATCGTCCGCCTCCCGAGCGGGCCGCCCGGGGCAGGATGGTCAGCACCGTGCGATTGCTCGCCGTGAAATACGTGCGCGCCACACGCTGCACGTCGGCCACCGTGACATTCTGAAACAGGTCGAACTCGCCATCGGCGCTCGTGACGTCGTCATGGATCACGATCGCGTGCGCCAGGTGGAGCGCCTTCTGCTGAATCGTCTCGCGGCCCAGGATGTAGTCGCGCGCCCACTGCCGTTTGGCGCGATTCAATTCGACATCGGACACCGGCTCGGTCCGCAGCTTCTCGATCTGGTTGATCAGCTCGCGCAGCACGTCGGCCGGCTGGTTGCCCGGCTGGACGATGGCCACGGCGTAGAACAGATTGGGGTGCTCGATGATCTTGGCCTGGCCAAACGCGGCAAGGGCCATGCGCTTCTCGTAGACGAGGGAGCGGTACAGGCGCGAGCTGTCGCCGTCGTCGAGAATCTTGTCGAGCACGTGCAGCGGGTAGGCGTCGGGCGTGGCATCGGCCGCGATGTGATACGCCACCACGACGGCCGGCAGCGGCCAGTCTTCCTGCAGGTTGAACACGCGCTCGGCCGTCTGCGGCGGTTCCTTCGGAATGTCGCGCGGCACGGGCTTGCCTCTGGGCACGCGCGCCAGGTACTGCTGCACCATCGCCTGCGCGTCCTTCGTGTCGAAATCGCCGACGACGGCCACGGTGGCGTTGTTCGGCACGTAGTAGGTGTCGTGGAAGTCGATGACATCCTGCGTGGTCGCGGCCTGCAGGTCGGCCATGCTGCCGATCGTTTCGTGCTTGTAGGGATGCGTGGTGAACGCCTTGTCGTCGATGATCTCCGACAACCGGCCGAACGGCTGGTTGTCGAAGCGCATGCGGCGTTCTTCCTTCACCACTTCGCGTTCCCTCGCGAACTTGTTGGCGTCGATCTGCAGCGACGCCATGCGGTCGGCTTCGAGCCACAGCACGAGCGGCAGGTACTGCGACGGCACGGTTTCCCAGAACACCGTCGCGTCCTCGTCGGTGAACGCGTTGCTCTGTCCGCCGATGCCGGTGATCCGCGAGGGATGCTCGTCGGGCCCCA
>JAKALV010000252.1 GCA_021824055.1 Acidobacteriota bacterium | reverse complement strand
CGCCACCGGGCGCCGGGGCCGGGACCGGTCCCCCGCCGCCCGGCGGGCCGCCGCCCTGCGCGGCCTGTTGCGACGCCACCAACGCGCGCGCAAAGGTTTCAGTGACGTACGCGAAGAAGTCGTGACAGAGCGTGATCTTCTTCTCGTCCGGCGACCACCACGCATTCAATACACCGCAGCCCTGGACGACGATGGGAATGTCCTCCGGCAGCACGACGTTCCTGCTCACGGCGTCGAACAACGGCTGGAACAGCACACCCTGACGGTAGATGTTTTCGTACGCGCCCCATTCCGCCTTTCGCACGGGGCCATATTCGATCTTCAGGCTGTGCAGGCCGAACACCTTGTCCCATCGTCCGGGCGCGTGCGGCTGCATCAATTCGTCCCAGGCCTCGTGCTTGGTCTTGTACTCGTCGGCGCACTTCGCCAGCCGGCTCTCGGGGACACCGTCTTTCACGGCGCGCGGAATGAACCGCAGGGGATCGGCGCCGGTCGCGATACACAGGATGTTGTAGTAGCGGCGCTCGTCCGGCGAATGCTCGTCGTACCACGCGATGTCACCGCCGCCCTTGGCGCGTTCCTGCGCCGCGAGTTTCCAGAACAGCGCGCCGGAGAACACGACGTCCGCCATCGCGTCCTTCTGAGCATCCGGGGCGCTCTTGAGCATTTCGGTCATCACGAACGTGGCGAATTCATCCGCAACGTCTTCCTGTGGACCGATCGCCGGCAGCTTGAGTTCGGTGATCAGCATGTGACCGGTTTCATGGAGAAACACGAACATCATGGCGCTCACCGACAGTCCCGTGACCCGGCGCTGGTCCTCGGCCGAAAGGCCCGCCACACCGCCGGTCGGCAGCGGAGCGAGCTCGGGCGCCGCGGCTGCCGGCGCCGCGGGCGGCGCGGTGTCACGGCCCAGATAGGCCGCCCCGGCAACGAGGATGATTACTCCGGCGACAGCGGCGATGAGTTGATGGCGCGTCAGGGTCATGACGGGGCGCGGCTCCTTTCGCCGGCGCTCCGCGGCGGGGAGGGCAGGCGTGAACAGTGCGTGATAGCACGCCGATGCGCCCCGTTCAAGGGAAATGCGGATCAGCCGGCGTCGTGCATCGGCACGTAGACGCGAAACGTCGTGCCGCGATCCAGCATGCTGTCCACGGCGATGGCGCCACCCATCTGCTGGACGGCCCCGTACACCATCGCCAGCCCGAGCCCGGTGCCACGCCCCACGTCCTTGGTGGTAAAGAACGGCTCGAACATCCGCGCCTGCGTGGCGCTGTCCATCCCGCTGCCCGTGTCGGTCACTTCCAGCAGCGCGTGCACGCCTTCCCGGCCCGTCAGCGACGCGGCCTCCACGCCGGTCAGCGTCACCGCGCGCACCCGGATCGTGAGGCGCCCGCCGTTCGGCATGGCGTCACGCGCGTTGACGGCCAGGTTCATCACGATCTGCTCGAGCTGCGTCGTGTCGGCGAGAATCGCCGGCACCGGCGGGTTGACCACGTCCAGGATCTCGATGTGTTCGCCGAGCAGCCGCGACAGCATCGGCATGAGCGCCGCGACAACGTCCGGCAACGCCACGACCTGCGGGCGCAGCACCTGCTGCCGGCTGAACGCCAGCAACTGCCGCGTGAGCGACGCCGCCCGCTCACCCGACCGCCGGATCTGCGCCACGCTCGACCGGTGCTCGTCCGGCACCACTTTGTCGAGTTCTTCCGCGTAGCCGATGATCACGGTGAGCATGTTGTTGAAATCGTGCGCGACGCCGCCGGCCAGCCGGCCGATGGCCTCGAGTTTGTGCGCCTGCCGCAGGCGGTCCTCGAGCAGGCGCCGCCGGCTGACATCGCGCATGACGATGACGAACCCGCCGGAGTCGCGGCCGCGGTCCTGCAACGGACGGATCACCACGCTGGTCGTCAGCCGCGCGTCGTCGCGGCGGCGCCCCATTGTTTCGGCGATCATGGGCTCGCCGCGTCCCGCCCGCTGCAGCTCGTCCATCAGCCACGGCGCGCCGTCGTCGAACAGCATGGTGACGGATTGCCCGATGGCTTCGGCCGCCGCGTAGCCGAACACCTGCTCCGCGCCCACGTTCCAGCTGGTCACGAGGCCGGCGTTGTCCACCGTGATGACGGCGTGGTCCTTGAGGCTTTCGAGGATGAGATCGAGCCGCGCGTCGGCCTCGCGCTGCTGGCGGGCCCGTTCGTCGGCCAGCAGCTGGTCGTGGTCGAAGATCTCCGCCGTATAGCGGCACAGCCGGCGCAGCATGGCCACGTCATCGGCGGGAAACAGCGAGCTGCGGCGCTGCGTGACCAGCAACACGCCCCAGACTTGCGAGCGGCCTCGCAGCGGCACCGCCAAAAAGCGTTCGGCCGTCCCGGCCGCGCGTCGAAGGACCGGCTCGAGTTCCGCAACGTCGCCGTTGACGACGCCCTGTGATGCGACCGCGCGTCCGATGGCGCCATCGAGCGCCTCCACCACCAGTCCGCGCAGCGCGGGGTCGCTGGCGCCATCGATCGTCATCGGTCCCGGGCCGATGAGCACCATGGTCGACGCGGTTGCGGTGCTGCGCTCCGCGGCGTCGGCGAGGTCGGCGGCCGCCAGGCGGCCGCGCACATCGGGGCCGCGCTCGGCGGTCGTCCGCAGAAAACGGTATTCCTCGCCGCGCTGCAGCATGCGGCGCACGACCAAGGGCGGCGCCAGGCCCAGGTAGTACGAGACGACCATGCCCAGCGCCAGGTATCGCTGAAGCCGGAGCAGCTTCTGGAACAGCGGGTACGTGGCCGGATGGGCACTGAGCACAAGAATGCCGAACATCAACGCGAACAGCCCGGCGCCGACAGACGCAACATTCAGACGCCACGCCGTCAACCCGCGGTGCTTGCGGGCCGTGAACGCAAGGACAGCGGCGGCCATCGCTTGCATGACGGCCACGTAGGCGACGATCCCGAGTCGAAGACTCATCGGCTTCGGGCTCGGCAGACCCAACGCGAAAAGCGTCCCAACCGCGGCCAGACTGAGCAGCGTCAACTCCCACCATCGCGGCACCTCGCGAAAGTGTCGAATGACCCTCAGCAGCAAGTAGGGATGCGCCAGGAAGGCCAGCAGAGCCAGCGCCTTCACCCCCGCACTGATTCGGCCGACGGCCGACGACGCGATTGACAGCCCGATGACAAGCACAAGCGCGGCGAGACCGAGCCAAGCATCGGCCCGGTCCCAGTCGCGCTCGAAACGTGCGGTCCGCTTCACTGAGCCCTGTTACTTGACGACCGTGTTCATGTTGGGAATCGGCGCCATGCACAACTTCTCGCACGGACCCGACCAGATGCAGCCGCAGTTGTTGTTGGCATTGCAGGGGCCGTCGATGCAGGAGGATACCAGCGCGCATTCGCACAGCCCGAGGCCGTAGCAGTTGCAGTCGAAGTCGGCGGCGCGCGTCGATACGGCCGATCGCACGCTTTCGCTGACCCGCACCCAGGTGGCGGCCATCGAACGCGCCGGCGTGACACCCGCGGCGATCTTGCGGACGCGTTCGCGCTGGTTTGGGTTGGTGAACAGCCGTGCGATGTCCGGGCACACCACCGGTGTCGGCACGTCCTTCTCGAACGACGCGGGCGTGGCCATCGCCATCACTTTCACGAGGAACGCGCGCTGGTCGCCGGTCAGATTCGGCTCGGTGTCGAGCACGCGCTGCAACTGCACGTGCCACAAGCGGCTCTTCTCGGCCGCGGGCAACGCGTCAAACATCGCCTGGCGATAGTCGGCGGGAAACGCCGCGAGCTCCTCCAGCGTGGCGGTTGTGCCGGCGTGCGACTTCGCCCACGCGTCGGCGCGCTGTCGCAACGTCCGGTGATCCAGGTTCACGGCGCCGACGCCCAGCAGGGCCAGCACGCCCACCGCTACGACACTCCGGCCGACTTTCGACGAGACCAAGGTCCAGATTTTTTGCATCACGTCCTCCAAATGGGTGAGTGGGTCCGGGGAGCCGCCGTAAGGCTAATGGCCTTCGGCGTCGGGCGCAATGAGTCTTTTGCGCTCGTCTCCCAACCGGCGCCTCGGCGTTTTCGTCTAAGTTCGGGAACTGAGGAGGGGGGCGCGGTGGCAACGTACCGAATCGTGTGGTGGGCATGGTGTGTCTGCGCCATCGCCCTGTCAGCTGTCGCTCAGCCGGCCGCCCAGCAGGGTCCGCCGACTCCGCCGCCGCAGGCCGGGCCTCCCGGACGGCTGGTCCAGCCGCCTCCCCGGTCCGCGCTGCTCAGGATCTTCCTCGACTGCAACCGGTGTGACGGCGAGTACCTCCGAACGGAGATCACGTTTGTCGACTACATGCGCGATCGGTCCGACGCGGACGTGCACGTGCTCATCACGACCGAAGGCACCGGCGGCGGCGGCACCTCCTGGGTGCTGAAGTTCATCGGCCAGAACACATTCGCCGGCCACGACCACGTCGTGACATTTTCCACGCCGCAGACCGCGACCGAAGATGTGCAGCGAAAGGAAATGGCGCGCATTCTCAAGATCGGTCTCGTCGCGTACGCCGCCGGCACGCCGGCCATCTCGTCGCTCAACGTCACGTACACGAAGCCCGCCGCCACGTCAGCGGTCGGACCGAAGAAGGACCCCTGGAACTACTGGGTCTTCCGGCTCAGCGCGAACGGCAATCAGAGCGGCGAGGAGTCGACGAGCAACAAATCGTACCGCTTCAACGCGTCGGCGAGCCGCACCACGGACAATTGGAAGATCAGCGTCACCGGCAATCGCAACGAGAACCGCAGCAGCTACGACCTTGGCGACGGCGAGATCTTCAAGAGCCGACGGAGCTCGTGGGGCTCCAACGCGCTCGTCGTCAAGAGCGCGGGTCCGCGTCTGTCGTTCGGCGCGCGGTCAGCGGCGTCAGGGTCGACGTTCTCGAATCAGGACTTCAGCTTCACCTTCATGCCGGGCGTCGAGTTCGACGTGTTTCCCTACAAGGACAGTACGCGACGCAGCCTGACGTTCAGCTACTCCGCCGGGCTCGCGCACTACAACTACACGGAAGAAACCATCTTTGGCAAGCTCACGGAGACGGTGCCGCAGCATCTCTTCACGAACGATGTCATCGCCGCC
>JAKALV010000251.1 GCA_021824055.1 Acidobacteriota bacterium | reverse complement strand
GGCGTCGAGCGATCCGTCCCCGGCCGCCCCGATGATGCTGACGTCACCCGACGCGGTCTTCGCCTCGGACACGGTCCCGACGTTGCGCAACGCGACGTCGCCGCTCATGGTATTTGCGGCCGTCTCTCCCTGAATGCCGGTGATCCTGATGCTGCCCGACAGACTGTTGATCACCAGACGCGTGCCGGCCGGCGCGGAGACGATCATGTCCACCCGCACGCTGTAGACCGACGGCCGCTCGTTCGGATAGTCGGCCCTGACCGTGGCCCGTGTGCCGGTGACCTGCTGGTTGACCGTGACGCGTTCCAGCCCGAGGCGGGCGTCCGCGTCCGTCCGGCCGCGTGAATGACGAAGCACCTCGACCGTGGCGTCCCGTCCGCTGCCCGCCGTGACGGTGATGTCGCCTGCCAGATTGTGCAGCTCCAGGGTGCCGTTCGGGCCGATCGCGAGCGTGCGCGACTGGCGATCGTCGGCGCGGGCGTTCCAGTTGCGCTCCTGCGCCCTGCGCCAGCCGCCGTCCCACGCGCCGAGGCGGCCATGCTTCGTCAGGTCGCGCAGGCCCTCGGCGATCTCGCGGCCGAGGTCCCGGTTGATATCCCGGCTGACATCGCGCAGCGTGTCGCTGACGCCGTTCGCGACCTCGCGCAGCGCATCGCGGATTTCCCGCGTGATGTCCGCCGACACGCTGACATCAACGTGCACGCGCTGCGCGCTGGCCTGCGCCGGCCGGCCAAGCAGCAGACCCGCCATTGCGGCCGTCAGGATGAACGTTCGAGCCATGTGTGTTGTCCTCACGATTTCCCACCGATGATCTTCGCGGCCGCTTCCGGATCCCCGCGCTGCATGGCGCCCATCAGGGCCACCGTGTCCTGCAGGATGCTCACCTTGCGCCGCAACGCGCTGAACAAACTGTCTCGAGCCGGTTCGCTCTGCGGCTCGCTCGCCAGGGCCGCGCGGCTCTCCGCGATGTACTTGTCGATCTGCGTCAACGACACCTGCAACCGGGCCGCCGCGTCAGGCGGCAACGTGCTCGCATCCTGCTTGGCCACGGCTTCGAGCTGCGTGATCGCGTTTTCGTAGTGCTTCGCGGCCGTCGCCAGCTCCTGGTCAACTGTTTCGACGGTGGCGCCGCTCGCCGCGTTGCCCGACGCATCGGTGTGCGCCGGCGATGGCGCGGCCGGCGCGGTGGCGCGCGCGAAGAAATAGGCGCCGGCCGTGATCAACACGAGCGCCGCGGCCAGGCCGAGCCACTGAGCCCGTGCCTGACGGCGCTGGCTCGGCAGCGCCGCAAAGATCCGCTGCCAGACCTGCGGCGGCGGCACGATCGGGCCGAGCGCGCCGGCCGCGTCACGCAGCCGCTCGAAATCGCGCACGACCTCGCGGCATCCCGGGCACGCCGCCAGGTGCGCTTCAACGGCCGCGCGCGCGTCCGGAGCGAGCGCGCCGTCGGCATAGTCGCTGAGAGAAGGCTGAATCTCCGAACAGGTCGTCATCGTGGGTCTTTCCCGCGCGCGTCCGGCGTCGTAAGCGCGCGACGCAGGCGCAGCCGCGCCTTGTGCAGCTGAGATTTCGACGTGCCTTCCGCCACGCCGAGTTGCTCCGCGATCTCGCGGTGCTCGAACCCCTCGACGTCGTGCAGCACGAACACCGCGCGACACCCGGGCGGCAGGTCCGCCAGCGCCCGCTCGAGATCCATGCGGTCCACCACGCCCATCACCGGCCCGGCACTGCCGGCCGCGAGTTCGTCGGGCGAGACCGCCTCGTCGAACTCGCTCGTGAGCTGCGCGTTCCGGTTGCTCCGGCTCCGCAGGTGGTCGAGGCAGACGTTCGTGGCCACGCGGAACAACCAGGTGCCGAGCGACGACTCGCCACGGTACCGGTCGAGCTTGCGGTGGGCGGTCAGGAAGATGTCCTGCAGCAGATCCTCGGCAAAGCTGCGCCCCACCATTCGGCACGCCAAGCCGAAGAGTCGCGGAGAATGAGCCCGGTAGAGCTCTTCGAAAGCCGCCGATTCGCCCGTCCGGCAGCGGGCTGCCAGTTGGACGTCTGGATGTCCCTGCACGTCGCTCGTCAGGGTCTTGGACGGCGGTGCCCCCTTGTGGGGTTGCCTAGCCTCTGCCGCGGGGCGGAAGCAGGCCGAATTTCAGGATCTCGATCATTTCGGCCAGAACCTCCGAGCTTTCGCGGCCGCAATGTTCCTTGCCGACGCCGAACAACACCTCAATTTCAAAGAACTTCCGGAGAAAGCGCGTCGTGAACTGGATGGCCGTCAGCGGCGACACGCCGTCCCTGATGAGGGAGGCGGAACGCCGGCCGGCCTCGGTCTGCAGGTAGGTCGTGAACCGGCCGGTCAGGTTCTCGTGAAATTGCCGAAGGTGCCGGCCGTCGAACTCGATGACATCGACGTACACGAGCAGGGCATGAGCCCGTGTCTGCTCCAGCCCGAGCCGGACCGCGGCGGCGAGCTTCTCCAGATCCTCGGGAAACGCGCCTTCGGCGACGGCCGTGTTGAAGGGGTAGTCCGGGCTCGCCACCATGACCGCGTAGTCATCGAGCAGCGTCTGAAAGACCGCTTCCTTCCCCTTGAACTGGTGATACACGTTGCCGGTGGAGACGCCCGCCGCCTCGGCGATCTCGCGCATGTTGGTGCCGCGGTATCCCTGGCTCGAGAACAGGCGCAGGGCGGCGCTGAGAATCTGAGTGCGGCTGCGTTCTGAACGGGCTTCCTGTTTCATGAGGGATCAAGCCAGTGCGCGAGGTGTGAGAGCGAAGGGCTGGCAGACAGCGCGCCGGGCGACCGCGCTAAGAGTGACGAATCGACGCCGCGAATGCAAGATACCCGGTGCTATTTCTTCGCGGGCCGCGCCGGCGCGGTCCAGCGCCGCTCGGCGAATCCCAGGAGGCGGCGCCCCCGGAACGTATGCCCTTCGGCGGAGAGCAGCGCCCGCTTGAGATGCGGCGCGCGTCCAAAGCCGCCGAGCGCGCCGCCCGCCGCGATGACCCGGTGGTACGGCACGCGCGGATCGGGTGCGTCGCGGAGGATATTGCCCACCGCGCGGGCCGCGCCCGGACGGCCCGCCAGTCGCGCGATGTCGCCGTAGGTCGCGACTCGTCCGGACGGGATGGCCGCCACCATCCGGAGGACACGGCGGCTGAAGATCGACGAGGGGGTCAGCGCACCACCGCCTCGGTCAGCGGCCGGCCCTCCGCGCGCGGCAGCGTGATGCCGGCGAGCAGCGCGAACGTCGGCGCGATGTCCGCGGGCGTTGCGGTGGTCAGATACCGTCCCGGCTGAATCCCGAACCCCATCAGGACGACCGGCACGCGCTGGTCGTACGCGTAGGGGGTTCCATGCGTGGTGCCGCCCGCCGCGGCCATCCAGTACTGCTTGGGAATCAGCACCAGATCCGCGCTCCGGCCCGGCACGTAACTCAACATGGCCGCGCGCTTCGTGCCATCGTCGCTGGCGGCCGCGCGCGTCAGATCGTCGCCCCAGTAGGCACGGCTGATACCTGGCGCCGACAACGCCGCGTCCGTGATGGCCTGGCGCGCCGCGCGATTGCCGCGCAGGATGGCCAGCGCCGACGGCGTGAAGTAAATGTCCGTGCCGTTGCTGCTGGCGATCGGGCTGGCGCCGTCGGCGGCGAACATCTGCCACGCGCCCTGAACGCGCGTGTTCACGCTCGCCGCGGTGAACCGGCCGGCGTCGAGGCCCATCGCGGCCACCTGTTCCGGGATCGGCGCCACCCCGTGATCCGCCGAGAACCCAACGACGTACTGTCCCGCGCCGACGCGGCGGTCGAGCGCGTCAAACAGCTGGCCGAGCTGCACGTCCAGGCGCGCGAGCACATCCTGCACTTCCTGGCTCTTCGGGCCGAAGGCGTGTCCGACGTAATCGAGCGCGGAGAAGCTGACGGCCACCATGTCGGTGCCGGCGCCCTTGCCGAGCGGTTCGGAGAAGGTGATCGCCATGTCGGCGAGCGCTTCGTCGACAAACGGCGTCCGCTCCCAGGTGTTGATGAATGCCTGGTCGACCGTGCCGCCCGGCCGCGTTTGCGGGTGTGGGAACTTCGTGGTGCCACCGGCGAGCGCCTGCTCACCCAGGCCGTCATCATCGAAGAAGTACGCCGCCGGCGGCAGCAGCCGGTCCCAGATACGCCCGTACTGCTGCGCGATGGGGTGCGCGCGTTCATAGGCGTCCACGTCCGCGCGCGCGGACGTCGCGAACGCGCTCGACGTGGCCCAGGTGCCGTTGTCCTCGTGCCACACGACGAGATCGCCGCCGTGGCCCGCCATGCCAATGGCCGAGCGGGCCTTGAGCGAGATGCTGACGATGTGCGGTGGGGTGGTCTCCTGGTTGCGCAGCTCGTCGGCGAACGTATTCGTCATCAGCCATTTCGGGCCGTGGTGCTCAACGCCCGCGCCGCCGCCAAACGGAACGGATGTCACGCCGGCGTCCTCGGTGCACGCGGTCGAGCGTTTTGACGCGCGATCGAACCAGGCATTCGCGATCATGCCGTGCGTGTGGGGAAACGCGCCCGTGCCGATCGTGGTATGACCCGCGCAGGTCAGCGTGCCCGCGTACGGATACGCCGCCAGCGGAAAGTAGGCGCCGTGGTCGATCAGCCGGCGCAAGCCCTTGGTCCACTGTCCGCCGTAGCGCTGCACGTAGTCCCCGCGGAACTGATCGACGACGATCAGGACCACCAGGGACGGGGTGGCGCGCTTCCGCGCCGCCGTGTGCGGTGCCGCCGGCCGGGACTGTGCGGCCACGTGCAATCCGGCGATCAGGATCAACAGAACGACGATGGAACGAATCTTCATAGTGTGGTCTCGTGTCTAGCGTTGTCGCGCGAGGAAACATAACCCGGCGAGGTAGCCGTCGTATAGCGCGCATCCGATCAGGTAGGACCGCGGGATCAGGTCCGTCGACAATCCGCCAGGGCGGTGAGCCAGATCCAGCAGGGCGTGGGCCAGGAAGGCGAGCGCGCCGAGCCACAGGGCCGCGCGTGGCTCGCGAAAGAGCATGGCGCCGGCGGCGCCCACGAACAACAGCGCGAGGGCGATCTCCAGCGCCGCGGTCGTGGCTCCGCCGTTG
>JAKALV010000250.1 GCA_021824055.1 Acidobacteriota bacterium | reverse complement strand
AAAGAGACAAAGGGGCAAAGAGGCAATGAAGAGCTTGGAGACAGACTGTCTCTGAGCCTTTCATTGCCTCTTTGCCCCGTTGCCTCTTTGCCCCTTTGATCCGTCTCAGAAGTGGTCCGCGTGCCACCACACCACGTCCTTGCCCTCCAGTGGTGGCAGCACGGTTGATCCCAGCGCTTTGATCATCATGATGTCGGCGGCCGGCGCGCGCGAGGTGATGCGGACCTGCGGCGGTAGCCAGCCGTCGGGCAACCAGCTGACCAGCGGCGGCGGCGTCTCCGACGGCGTGCGCGCGAGCAGCACCTGCAGAATGGCGCCCACGCGCGCGCCGGTGGGGTCGCGATCGCCGCACGCCTCCAGCCACATCGTCTCCGGCCCGGCGGCGAGATTGCCGGCAGGACCGCGCGAGAGCAGCACGTACGCCACCGCGTGGTTGCCTTCTTCGCTCACGTAGAACTCGGTCGTGCGCCGTCCGAGCGGCGCGAGCGCAGATTCGGTGCGCCGCTTCGTGATCGAGAACTGGATCAGCTCGGGCGTGCGGCGCACACTACACCGCGCGCGCCGATCGGCGGCGTCGTGAATCGCCGCAAGGTGCTTCAGGTCGGCCGCGTCGCCCGCGCGCACGAGCGTGGCGGGCGCGCCTTTCTTTTGGATGACCTCGAGCGTGACGGTGTCTCGCGGAATCACGACAAACCCCTGGCGCTCGTAGTACGCCGCGCCGATTTCCGAGAACAGCACCGCCGCGTGAAAGCCGTCGCGCGCCGCCTCGGCCATCATGCGCCGCAGCAACTCGGGCGCATGGCCCGTGCCGCGTTGAGACTCTGGCGTGAACACCGCGCCGATGCCGAGGATGCGGAGCGGCCGTCCGTCCAGCTGAGCCTCGAAGTCGTACCATTTCGCGCTGGCCAGAATCGTCTCGCCCTCGACGAGCGCCACGCGGCGCAGGTGCCCAAGTCCCCAGGGGGTGCGCAACTGCAGCGCGTTCCAGCGCGCATAGCCCTCAGCGGTAAGCCCCTCATTCCAAATGGGATACGTTGACTCAACGATGCGGGCCGCGAGCGCGGCATCGGCGGTGACCAGCTCTGGCATCCCCTCATTATCGTTTGCGTTTGTACTTCGGCCGACGTCCGCGGTCTAACGGGATAACAGGAGCCAACATGAGCCATCGCACCATCGGCGCTATCGCTGTCTTTGTGGCGTTCACGCTGGCGTCCCAGTGGCACGCCGCCGCCCAGAAGTCCGACTCGGCCGTCCCCTCCGATCCGGACGCGCCCACGATTCTGCACGCGCTCAACCGCGTCGCCTACGGTCCGCGGCCGGGCGACATCGATCGCGTCCGCGCCATGGGCCTGGCCGCCTACATCGATCAACAACTCCATCCCGAGACGATCCCCGATCCCGCGGTGGACTCGGCTCTCGCGGCGTTTCCGACGCTGACGATGAGCGAAGAGCAGCTGGCGGAGAAGTACTACCGCCCGCTCGAGGCGATGCGGCGCGACCAGCAGCAGAAACAGGCGAAGGCCGCCGCGAAAACCGCGAAGGCCGGCGACGTCGCGGCTGCGGCGGGCGATCCACAGGCGCAGCTGCCTCCGGAAATGCGGGCGATGCGGCAGGACGCGGCGTCGGTGCTGCAGAACCTCATGCAGGCCCGCATCATCCGCGCGGTCGACAGCGAGCGCCAGCTGAACGAGGTGCTCGTGGATTTCTGGTTCAACCACTTCAACGTCTACGCGCAGAAGGGCGTGGTGAACGAGTATCTCAACACGTACGAGCGCGACGCCATCCGCCCGTACGTGCTCGGCCATTTCCGCGACATGCTCGGCGCGGTCGCGCACAGCCCCGCGATGCTCTTCTACCTGGACAACTTCCAGAGCGCCGATCCGCAGATGGGCCGGCGCGGCGCGAACCAGCAGGTGGAACAGATCGAGCGGCGGCTGAACAACCCGCGCGCCCGCGTCACGCCCGAGCAGCGCGAGCAGGCGATGGCGCGGCTCGAGCAGGTGAAGAAGAACATGCCGCGCGGACTCAACGAGAACTACGCGCGCGAGCTGATGGAGCTGCACACGCTCGGCGTCGACGGCGGCTACACGCAGAAGGACGTGCAGGAGGTGGCGCGCGTGTTCACCGGCTGGACGATCGACCAGCCGCGCGGCGGCGGCCGGTTCATCTTCCGGCCTGCCATGCACGATCCGGGGACGAAGGTGGTGCTCGGGCAGACGATCGCGGGACACGAGGGCGTCGACGGCATGCGCGAAGGCGAGCGCGTGCTCGACATTCTCGCGATGCATCCGTCGACCGCGAAGCACATCGCGTTCGAGCTCGCGCAGCGGTTCGTGTCGGATACACCGCCGCCGACGCTCGTGGACCGCGCGGCGAACGTGTACCTGGCGACCAACGGCGACCTGCGCGAGGTCACGCGCGCGATCCTCACGTCGCCGGAGTTCTTCTCGGTGGACGCGTATCGCGCCAACGTGAAGACGCCGCTCGAGTTCGCGATCTCGGCGGCGCGCGCGACCGGGGCGAAGATCCTCGTGGCGGCGCCGATCGTTCAGGCGCTGCGCACGTCCCTGGGCATGCCGCTGTACGGGTGCCAGCCGCCGATCGGCTACAAGACCACCGCCGACGCGTGGGTCAACACGGGCGCGCTCCTCGCGCGCATGAACTTCGCCCTGCAGCTTGTCGGCAATCAGCAGCGCGCGATTCGCGTGGACGTGCCGTCGCTGGCGCCCGACACGTCCGAGGCCACCCGGACGCGGCTGGTGGGCCAGATGCTGGCCGGCCAGATCTCATCGTCCACGTCGGCAACGCTCGCGAAGGCGCCCAACCCGCAGCAGCTGCTCGCGCTGCTGCTCGGCTCGCCGGAGTTTCAGAAGCGGTAGCGAATGGCCGAACAGAAGGAGCCCGCAATGAACCGCAGAATCTTTCTCAAGAACGGCACCATGGCCATGCTTGCGCTGGGCTTCGCGCCGCAGTTCATCACGAAGACCGTGCAGGCCGCGCGCGCGCGCCGTAAAGTGCTCGTCACGATCTTCCAGCGCGGCGCCGTCGACGGCCTGAGCATGATCGTGCCCTACGGCGAGGAGTGGTACTACAAGACGCGCCCGTCGATCGGCATTCCGAAGCCGGGCGCCGAGACCGGCGTCGTGGATCTCGACGGGTTCTTCGGCATCCATCCGAAGATGGCGCCGCTCGCGGAGCTCTTCCATCGCCACGAGCTCGCGATCGTGCACGCGTGCGGCTCGCCCGATCCGACGCGCTCGCACTTCGACGCGCAGGACTACATGGAAAGCGGCACCCCGGGCGTGAAGAGCACGCGGGACGGCTGGCTCAATCGCTACCTCCACGCGCGCGAGCACGCCGACGCCACGCCGTTCCGCGCGGTGTCGCTCACGCAGCAACTGCCCCGCTCGCTGCAGGGCCCGGCGCCGGCGCTCGCCATGGCGCAGATCAGCCGGTTCGGCATCCAGGCCGGCCGCCAGACCGACACGATGCAGGCCGATTTCGAATCGCAATACGCCGCGGCCGCCGACCAGCTGCTCGGCACGACCGGCAAGGAAGCCTTCGACGCGGTGAAGATGCTGAAAGGCGTGAATGCCGCCGGACCGTACACGCCGGCCAACGGCGCCGAGTACCCGCGCTCGGGTTTCGGCGACGCGATGAAGCAGATCGCCGAGCTCATCAAGAGCGACCTCGGCCTCGAAGTGGCGTTCGCCGAACTCGGCGGCTGGGACACGCACGTGCAGCAAGGCAACGGCAACGGCCAGCTCGCCAATCGCCTCGACGACTTCGCGAGAAGCTTGGCGGCCTTCTACGCGGACATGGGCGAAGGCATGGCCGACGTGGTCGTGGTGACGATGAGCGAGTTTGGACGCGCGGTGAACGAGAACGGGAACCGCGGCACGGATCACGGACACGGCAACGCGATGATGATCATGGGCGGGCCGGTGAAAGGTGGCAAGGTCTACGGCAAATGGCCGGGCCTCGCGCCGGAGCGCCGCTACGAGAACCGCGATCTGGCGGTCACGACCGACTTCCGCGATGTGTTCACGGAGCTTGTGACCAAACACCTCGACGCCCAAACAACGGCGACGATCTTTCCCGGATTCACGCCGACGCAAAGGCTCGGCATTCTCGGATAGGACCTCTGTTAGCTGGCTATTTATTAGCTGGTTAGCGGTTATTAGATTGCTCAATCCGATAGTTCGCTATTGGATTTCGCAATCCAATAACCAGCTAACCAGCTGAGAGATAGCCAGCTAACAGCCGGCCTCGGAAGGTCCAGCTGTCAAGTCCAGCCGAGGCCGGGTCGTCGTCCGGCGCACCCTCACCCGCCCACGTGTTGAGATTCACGTGATGGTGATATCGCTCCACGGATAGCCCGACGAGGGTGGACATCACGAACGTGACGTCCATGCCGAGCTCCTTCTGACCAACCGCCACGGCCTGCCCGATGTCCGGCACCGTGAAGTGCACGTGACCGATCTCAGTGCCCGCCGGCAGACCTTTCCATTTCGATTCGGGCGTCACCACCACACCCGACGCGAGGACGGCGCGCAGAATCGCGTCCGTGTCGAGCGGATCCACGGTCATGTGCACGCGTCCATCCGCCCATCGCCACTGCTCGCGCGGCCGGTCCGCGTAGATTTCGACGCCGTTGCCGTCGGGATCGTCCAGATACAGCGACTCACTCACGGCGTGATCGGCAGCGCCCGTGAGCGGGTATCGCGCCGCCGCCAGACCCACCAGCGCGTGACCCAGCTCCACGCGGCTCGGCACGAGCCATGCGACGTGATAGAGCCCCGCGGTCTGCGGCTGATGGGGACGCCGGCGAAGACCGGACACTTCTCTCAGCGTGAGAAGAGCCGCGTCGTCCCTCGTTCCGGGTCCCGGGTCCCTCGGCGCCAGGTGCAGGGTGCGGCCGTCATCACGGACCAGACAAAAGCCGAGCAGGTCGCGATAGAACGTCAGTGAACGCTCGAGGTCGGCAACCCGGAGCTGCACATGCGAAATGGGCGAAGGCATCAGGATCATCCTGTTCAGAACGCGGGTTTCGGCCCAGCCAGCGCCTCGCGGACCTTGTTGAGTAGGTCCTGTCCGGCGAACGGC
>JAKALV010000249.1 GCA_021824055.1 Acidobacteriota bacterium | reverse complement strand
CTCCGTGGCCGGTGAGGTCGAAGCCGCCTTCGCCGCCGCCGGCCACATCGTCATGAGCAACGCGCGCAACTTCCGCATGGACCCGCTGGTGCCGCTATTGATTCCCGAGATCAATGCCGAGCACCTGATGCTGCTGCCCGAGCAGCGCGCCGCGAAGCGGTGGCCCGGCGCGATCGTCACCAATCCCAACTGTTCGACCGTCGTGCTCGCGATGGCCCTGGCGCCACTCCGCATCTTCGACATCCGCGCGGTCGTCGTGACCACGATGCAGGCGGTGTCGGGCGCGGGGTATCCGGGTGTGGCGTCGCTCGATATTCTCGGCAACGTGGTGCCGTTCATCGGCGGTGAAGAGGACAAGCTCGAAACCGAAACGCAGAAGATTCTCGGCGCGGACGGCGGCCGCGCACCGCTCGAGGCGGTGATCAGCGCGCATACGAACAGAGTGGCCGTGATCGACGGCCATACGATGACGGTGTCGGTGGACCTGGCCGGACGCCCGAGTGTCGATGACGTCAAGGCCGCGCTGGCGGGCTTCCGGGGCCGGCCGCAGGAGTTGACACTGCCGACGTCACCGGCACAGCCGGTGGTGGTGAAAGACGAAGACAATCGGCCGCAACCGCGGATGGATGCCGACCTCGGTGACGGCATGACGGTATCGGTGGGCCGGGTGCGCGCGTGTCCGGTGTTCACGCACAAGTTCGTCGCGCTGGGACATAACACCGTGCGCGGCGCGGCCGGCGCCGCCATTCTCAACGCCGAACTCATGACCGCGGAGGGACTGCTGTGATCGTCATGAAATTCGGCGGCACGTCCGTCAAGGACCGCGCCGCCATCGAACGTGTGATCGAGATCGTTCGCCGCGCGCCCGCGGCCGCGATCGTACCTGGCGACGGCGCAAACGGCCGCCGCGAGGCGCCGGTCGTGGTGGTCTCCGCGCTGGCCGGGGTCACGGATCGGTTGCTCGGCATCGCGGCCGAGGCGGGCGCCGGCGACATCGACGCGGCGCGCGCGAACGTCCGTTCGCTGCGCCAGCGCCACCACGGCATGGCGTCGGTGGTGATCGACCCCGCGCTGCGCGCGACGCTGATCGCTGACCTCGATCGAGAGTTTGATGAACTGGACCGGATCGTGGGCGCGTTGGCGGTGCTCGGCGAGGTATCGCCGCGATGGCTGGACGCGATCGCCGCGACGGGCGAACTCGCCAGCAGCCGCATCGTGGCGGCGGCGCTGACCGCGCACGGCCAGGCCGCCGCATGGGTCGACGCGCGAGCCGTCGTCGTGACCAACGACGAGTTCACATCGGCGGTGCCGGTCGCCGACCCGACGAATGCCGCGATTCGCGCGGCGGTCGAGCCGCTGCTCTCGCAGGGCGTCATTCCCGTCGTCGGGGGATTTGTGGGCGCTACCGGGCGCGGGGTGACGACCACGCTGGGCCGCGGCGGCTCGGACTTTACGGGCGCGATCGTCGGCGCCGCGCTTGGCGCCTCGGAGATTCAGATCTGGACCGACGTTGACGGCATGCTCACCGCCGATCCGCGCGTCATCAGCGATCCGCAGGTCGTGCCGCATCTGTCGTTTGAAGAGGCGTCGGAGCTGGCGTACTTCGGCGCGAAGGTGTTGCACCCGGCCACCATCCAGCCGGCCGTCCGGCGCGACATTCCCGTTCGCATCCTCAACTCGCAGCGGCCGGAGGCGTCCGGCACGTTGATCACGGCCACCCGTCCACCGGGCAGACGCGCCGTCACGGCCATTGCCTCGAAGACTGGCGTCACCGTGGTGAACATCACGTCCACCCGCATGCTGATGACACATGGCTTTCTGCGCCGGCTCTTTGAAGTGTTCGAGCGGCACAAGACGTCGGTTGATGTCGTGACCACGTCCGAAGTGAGCGTGTCCGTCACGGTGGATGACCGGCGGCGGCTGCCGGCGATCGTCGCCGACCTGTCGGAGTTTGCGGACGTGTCGAGCGAAGGCGACCTCGCGCTGATTTGCGCGGTCGGCGACGGCATCATCACCGATCGCGCCTTTGCGGGCCATCTGCTGAGCGCGGTCGACGGCGTGCCGCTGCGCATGGTGTCGCAGGCCGCGTCGCGCCGCAACGTCACGATCGTCATCGCGGCCGCCGACCTGCCGGCCGCGCTCAACCGCCTGCACGATCAGTTCTTCGGCGAGGCAGACGACTCTCTCGCAGGCGGCGGGCTTCAGCCCGCCGCGCCGAGCACCGAGTACGTAGGGCCGAGCTTCAGCTCGGCCAGCCAGGACCGGTCATGACACACATCCTCATCATCGGCCACGGCCGCATGGGCCGCCTGGTGGAGCAGTTCGCCCCGGCGCACGGCTGCGAGGTTGCCGGCGTCATTGCTCGCGGTCAGTCCATCGATTCCCGACTGTCGTTCGATGTCGCAATCGATTTCTCGACGGCCGACGCCGTGCTGGACCACGTTGCCGCCGTTGCGGCCATGGCCGGACCTGAAGGTCCGGCGTCCCGTGCCATCGTCATCGGCACGACGGGGTGGCAGGCCCAGGACGCCGAGGTCCGCGCCATTGCCGCGCGGCGCATCGGCGTGCTGGCCGCGGCAAACTTCTCGCTCGGCCTCAACGCGTTCCTGCTGATCGTCGAAGACGCCGCGCGCCGATTCGCTCCGCACGCTGAATACGGCGCGTGGGTTCACGAAGCGCATCATGCGATGAAAAAAGATGCGCCGTCGGGTACGGCGCTGTTGTTGAAGGCGGCGATGGCGGACGCCGGATACGGACGCGCGATTGATGTGTCGTCCACCCGCGCGGGTAACATTCCGGGCACGCACACGGTGGGATTCGACGGCACAGCCGACATGGTGACCCTGACGCACACCGTGCGCGACCGCGCGGTGTTTGCGCATGGCGCCCTCGAGGCGGCCAGGTGGCTGCAGGGCCGCCGGGGCTGGTATTCGATGAAAGACATGCTGGGAGATGCGAGATGAGAACGTCGTGGACAGGAGTCGGCACAGCACTCGTCACGCCGTTCAAAGCCAACGGCGACGTGGATGAAGCGGCGTTTCGCAGGCTGGCGCGCCGGCAGGTGCAGGCAGGTATTCACTTTCTGGTGCCCTGCGGCACCACGGGCGAAAACCCCACGCTGACGTCATCGGAGCGGCGCCGGCTCGTGGAGATCGCACTCGACGAAGCCGGCAACACAGCGCTCGTGCTCGCGGGCGCCGGCGGCTACAACACGCGCGAAGTCATTCACACGGTGGAAGAGATGGAGAAGATCGGCGCGCAGGGCATTCTCTCCGTGACGCCGTACTACAACAGGCCCACGCCCGAAGGGCTGTTCCAGCACTACAAGGCCATTGCGGAAAGCACCGCGCTGCCGATCGTGCTCTACAACGTGCCCGGCCGCACCGGCTGCAATATCGATCCGGCCACGCTCCTGCGCCTCGCCGCCATCGATGGCATCGTTGGCGTGAAGGAAGCATCGGGCAACATCTCGCAGATCGCCGAGATCATCCGCAACGCGCCTGCCGATTTTGTCGTGCTGTCGGGCGACGACGCGCTGACGCTGCCGGTGATGGCGCTGGGCGGCCGGGGCATCATCTCCGTGGCGTCGAATGAGGTGCCGGCCGACATGGTCCAGATGGTGGAGGCCGCCGAGCGCGGCGACATGGCGGCGGCGCGGCAGATTCACAACCGTCTGCTGCCGCTGATGCAGGTGAATTTCGTCGAGTCGAGTCCGGGCCCGGTCAAGTTCGCCATGGCGGAAATGGGATTGTGCGAGCCGGTGTACCGTTTGCCGATGGTGTCCGTAACGGAAACGTCGCAGGCCAAGATCAAGAACGTGCTTAAAGGGCTGGAAACCGTAAAGAACGTGGAGAACGTGAAGTAGGTTTTTCCAAGAAACGTCTTCACGTTCTTCACGCCCTTCACGGTTGAAAGGTTTTATGACCTTACAGGAACAGATTGAGGATCTCTTCTCTCAGGCCGAGCTGGCCGACAAGGTCGCGGCGCGCGAGGCGTTCTTTGCGCTCCGCCGCGCGTTGTCGTCCGGCGAGGCGCGCGCGGCCGAGCCGGATCCGGCGGCGCCCGGCGGCTGGCGCGTCAACACGTGGGTGAAGCAGGGAATCCTGCTCGGGTTCCGATTCGGCGACACCGTCGATGCTTCCGCGGACCACGGCAAGTGGCCGTTCTACGACAAGGACACCTTGATCCTGAAGAAGCCCGGCGTTGAGTCGGGCGTCCGCATTGTGCCGGGCGGCTCGTCCGTGCGCGACGGCGCGTTCATGGGCCGCGGCGTGATCTGCATGCCGCCGATGTACATCAACATCGGCGCGTATGTGGACGACGGGTCGCTGGTGGACTCGCACGCGCTCGTCGGATCGTGCGCGCAGATCGGCAAGCGCGTGCACCTCAGCGCGGCCGCGCAGATCGGCGGCGTGATCGAGCCGGTCGGCGCGCTGCCCGTCATCATCGAAGACGATGTGCTGGTCGGCGGCAATACCGGCGTCTACGAAGGCGCCATCGTCAAAGAACGCGCGGTGATCGCGGCTGGAACGGTGTTGACCGGATCCACGCCGGTGTACGACCTCGTGCACGGCCGCATCATCACGCCCGAGGCCGGACAGCCGCTCGTGATTCCCGCGGGCGCGGTGGTGGTGCCGGGCGCGCGCGCGGTCACGGTGGGGCAGGGCAAGGAGTGGGGCCTGTCGCTCGCGACGCCGGTGATCGTGAAGTACCGCGACAGCCGCACCGACACGCGCACGGAACTGGAAAGCTGGATTCGATGAACCTGATCGAGTTCGCGCGAAAGCTGATCGACATCGATTCGACGACGGGCGTCGAGGGCGACGTCGCGCGGGTGCTGGCGGCGGAACTGACGTCGCAGGGGTATCGCGTGGTGACGCAACCGCTCGCACATGGCCGCGTGAACATCATCGCCACGATCGACGATCCCGTCGTGGTGTTCTCGACGCACGTCGACTGCGTGCCGCCGTTCTTTCCGAGCCGCGTCGAGAACGGCCGGTTGTACGGCCGGGGATCGTCGGACGCGAAGGGCATCCTCGCCGCTCAGCTCGTGGCGGCCGAGCGGCTGCGGGCGAAGGGCGAGCGCCGCGTCGGACTGCTGTTCGTGTCCGGTGA
>JAKALV010000248.1 GCA_021824055.1 Acidobacteriota bacterium | reverse complement strand
CTACAAGACCACCAACGCCGGCGCGACCTGGACGAAGCTCGAGAACGGCGTGCCCGCCGGCGACAAGGGCCGCATCGGCCTCGCCATTGCGATGTCGAAGCCCGACGTGCTCGTGGCGACGATCGAACACGCCACCGAGAGCGGCACCTACCGCACAGAAGATGCTGGTCTGAATTGGAAAATGATGAGCCGCACCAACCCTCGGCCGATGTACTACAGCAAGCCCACGATCGATCCGAACAATGACAAGCGCGTGTGGCTGCCCGGCGTGTCGATCGTGCACAGCGAAGACGGCGGCGCCACCTTCATCGAAGAACCGACGTCGCCGACCTACGACCTCGGCCTGAAGACCGACCATCACGAGCTGCGCGTGGACCCGTCGAATTCAAATCACCTCTACGTCGTCGGCGACGGCGGCCTCCACGAGAGCTTCGACATGGGCAAGACATACATCCGCCACGGCAACATCCCCGTGGCGCAGGCGTACCGCGTGGCCGCCGACAACCGCGATCCGTACTTCGTCTACACGGGCCTGCAGGACAACCACTCGTGGATGGGCCCGAGCGCCACGCGCCACTGGCTCGGCATCCTCAATCAGGACTGGGTCGAGATCGGCTTCAGCGACGGCACCGGCAAGGCGGTCGACATCGCCGACAACCGCAAGGTCTATTCCTCGTCATCGGGTGGCAATCTCTCGCTCGTCGATCCGATCACGGGCGACACGGTCGGCATCACGCCGCGGGCGCCGGCCGGCGAGCCCGCGTACCGCTTCGACTGGGACGCGCCGGTGATGGCGTCGCGCCATACGCCCGGCACCGTCTATCTCGGCGGCAACCGCCTCTTCATCTCGAAAGACTACGGCTCCACGTGGACGCGCACCGACGACCTGACGCGCCAGATCAACCGCGACGCGATTTCGATGATGGGCGTCGTCGACCGCGACATCAAGATCTCGCGCAACGATGGTGACGCGATCAGCGAAATCTCCAACTTCGCCGAATCACCGCTCGACCCGAAGATCCTGTGGGTGGGCACCGACGATGGCAACGTGCAGCTCACGACCGACGGCGGCGCGAAATGGACGGAGTTGAGCAAGTCGATCGCGGGCGTCAAGGACGGAACATTCGTGGGCGACATCGTCGCGTCGTCGGCGTCCAAGGGCGCCGCGTTCGTGTCGTTCGATGCGCACCGCGACGGCGACTTCAAGCCGTACATCTTCCGCACCACTGATTTCGGCAAGACGTGGAAGGCCGTCGTGAACGGACTGCCCGGTGACGACGCATCCGTGCGCGGGCTCGCGGAATTTCCGGGGAAGCCGAATGTCCTGTTCGCCGGCACGGAGCGCGCGCTGTTTGTGACCGACGACAGCGGCGATCACTGGACGCGCCTCGCCGCCAACCTGCCGACCACGCAGTACGCCGACATCCTCGTGCATCCGCGCACCAAGGATCTGATTCTCGCAACGCACGGCCGCGGCATCTGGATTCTCGACGACGCATCGCCGATTGCGGAATGGACGCCGGCGGTGGCGGCCGAGAAGGCGCACCTGTTCAATGTGCCGCGCGCGACGCTGATGCTGTACTGGGAAGACGTTTCGAACATGGGGCAGTACTTCTACACGTCGGAGAATCCGGCGGAGGGCGCGGCGTTCACGTACTCGCTCGGCCAGGCCGCCAAGACAGTGAAGCTGATCGTCACCAATCCGGCCGGGCGCGTGATCCGCGAGGTGACCGGTCCGGCCAGCGCCGGCGTGATCCATCGCGTGAACTGGGATCTGCGGCTGGCGGCGCCGGCTTCAACGGGACGCGGCGGTGCCGGCGGCAGCCGCGACGGAGGTGTCCCGCGGGTGCAGTTGCCGATTCCATCGCACGAGATCGGCCTTCGCGGTCCGCAGATCGCACCGGGCACGTTCAAGGTCACGCTGGAAGTGGACGGCGTGGCGTCGGGTTCGAAGACATTCGATGTGCGCGCCGACCCGGCGTCCGATGTGACGCTCGCGCAGCACAAGGCGCGCGAGACGTTTGTTTTTGACGTGCTGGACCTGCAGGCCAGGATCGATGCGATGGCCAGGGACATCGCCACGCGCCGCGCGGCGGCAACAGGCGATCAAGCCGCGAAGCTCCAGGCGATCGAGCAGCGTCTCGGAGCGGCCGGCGGCGGCGCCCGCGGGGGTGGCGCCGGCCGTGGCGGCGGCACGCCCGGTCAGGTGCCGCCGGTCCGCACGCGGCTCGGTGGACTGCTCAACGCGTTCACGATGTCCGGCGCGACCACCGGCACGCTGAAGGCGCCCACCGGCGCGCAGACCGCGGCGCTCGCCGACGTGAAGGCGGACGTGTCCGCGATCGAGCGGGAGCTGGCGGCGATCAAGTAGGCGCTGGTTGTAGCTGCGAAGGATGTTGTTCACGGTCCGTCGGGACCGTGGCCGAGCGGCTCACGCGGAGGCGCGGAGGCGCGGAGCTAAGATGGCCTGAGGGCCTGGTGGCCCGGCTTCGCCGGGCCCAGCGGGAACAGAGAAGGGCTGACGACGAGAGAGCCAGACGATCAGAGGCTCTCTCGTCGTCAGCCCTTCACTGTTCCCGCCGGCCGCCAAGGCGGCCGCCAGACCCTCAGGCTTTCACGGTCTCCACGTCCTTCACGAGCTCCACGGTTGACGTTCGGTTCTTCTCCGCGTCTCCGTGTCTCCGCGTGAGCCCGTTCGAGCCCCGTCGATCCACGCCACGATGAACAACGTGACTGGCGCTCACACTAGAATTTCACACCCAGCGCCACGTAGAACATGTGCACGTTGACGAGCACATCGTCATTGTTCAGGTTCCGGTCGGATCGGTACGTCTGAAAGACGCGCACGAACCGGTAGCCGCCGTCCAATGCGAGCCGGCCGGAGCTGACGCGAAGACCCGCGCCGGCGCCGAGCAGAAACTTGGTGGTGTCCCCGTTCTCGCCGAAGATCAGCGGGACGTTGAGATCCGAATCGGGCGCACTGAACTGTGGATGCAGGCGCGCCAGCCCAAGGCCGGCCGCCGCAAACGGCCGCACGAGACCTGACGGCGCGATGAGCCGCACGAGACCCATGCCGTACCAGGCGGGAAGTTCCGCCGTCGACTCGTTGCCCGACACCCGGAAGCTCGTGTCGGCGATGGTCTTGGGCACGATGTTCTGCATCTTGCCGAATTCGCCGTCGATCTCGAAAATCCCCATCTGCCGGCCGATCGTGCCGGCAAACACCGGATGCTGTGCGGCTGTCTTCGTCACGCCCGCGACGGCCTGAATGACGCTCTGCGCCTGAACCGGACGCGCGACGCTCATCAACGCAACCGCCGCCGCACACACCGCGATTCGCTTCCATCCATTCGCTCGCATCGGCACACCCCTCTTGTCAGGTCGGACAAACGTGGATTCGCTTGTGACATGGTCTTCAGTGCAAGGAATGTTCCCGCCCGGTTCCGGCCACGGCGCCGGTGGCGCCGGCGCTTTTCAGGCGCCGCACGCGCGCACAAACAGAGTTGTGAAAGATTTTCCGGAAGAAACTACGGCGTTCGCGGTCTGGCCTGGTTCGGGCCTAGTTCCACTTCATGCCCTTGAGCTGGTCGAGGTTGACGTTGCCGCCGCTCAGCACGCAGACCACGTTGGCGCCTTGGGGCGCTTTGACGAGTCGCTGCAGCAGCGCGCCCACCGTGGCGGCCGCGGCGCCTTCAGGCACCACCTTCGCGTAATGCATCGTCCACACGACGGCGTCGAAGATCTGCTCGTCGGGCAGCGTGACGATCTCGTCCACGCACTGGCTCACGATCTCGCGCGTGAGCTCGCCCACGCGCTTCACGCGAAGTCCGTCGATGATGCAGTCCACGCGGTCGAGCGTCACCACTGTGCCTTCATCCACGCTACGCTTCATGCCGGGCGCGCCGGAGGATTCGACGCCGATCACGCGGATCTTCGGGTTGTAGCTCTTCGCCGCCATCGAAATGCCCGAGATGAGCCCGCCGCCCCCGATGGGCACGACGATGACGTCCACGTCGGGCCAGTCGCGCACGATCTCGAGACCCACGGTGCCCTGGCCGTTGATGAGCTGCATGTCGTCGAACGGATGAATGTACGTGTAGCCACGCTCGACCACGAGCTGCTTCGCCCTGTCGTTGGCCTCGTCCCAGATCGTGCCGTGCAGCACCACTTCGGCGCCGTAGGCGCGCGTCGCTTCGATCTTGGACGGCGTCGCGTTGGCGGCCATGCACACGACGGCCTTGATGCCGTGAATCTTCGCCGCCAGCGCCACGCCCTGCGCGTGGTTGCCGGCCGATGAGCAGATCACGCCGCGGGCTTTTTCGTCCGGCGTCAGGAACGTGAACTTGTTGAGCGGGCCGCGGATCTTGTACGACCCCGTGCGCTGAAACAGCTCGGCCTTGAGGCGCACGTTGAATCCCGAGCGCTCGCCGAGCTTCGTCGAGCGGAGGAGCGGCGTGTGATGAATGTTCGCGCCAATGCGTTCGCGCGCAGCTTCGAAATCGGCCAGAGTGAGCAGGGTCACGCCAGATACTTTAGTGCAAAGCGGCGCCGCTTACTTCATCGCGGGCGCAGGATCACGTATCCGATGGTGCCGATGGACATGAGCCCGATCGCGGCAATGCCATTCACCGTATCGCCGATGATGACACCGCCCAGGAACACGAAGGCGCCGATGAGCACGAGCCACGCCGACCACGGATAGCCCCACGCGCGGAACGGCCGAGGCAGCGCGGGTTCGCGGCGGCGGAGCCGGATCAGCGCCAGGCACGACACGCAGTAGTTGGCGGCCAGCAGAAATGCGGTCAGCGCGATGAGCCGCGTGAACGTGCCGGTGGCGATCAGGATGATGGCGACGCCGGTGGTCAGCAGCGTGGCCACGACCGGCGTGCCGCTCGACGCGACCTGCGATGTCTTCGACCAGAACAGGCGATCGCGGCCCATGCCGAACAGGATGCGCGTGGCGATCATCAGGATCGCGTTCAGCAACGGGACGAGCGAGATGATCGACAGGACCGTCAGGATCACGCCGCCGCGCGCGCCGACCAGCCGCGCCGCGGCGTCCGCCGCCGGCAGCGTCGACGCGGCGATCTCCGGAATCGACAGCACGGCGAGCAGC
>JAKALV010000247.1 GCA_021824055.1 Acidobacteriota bacterium | reverse complement strand
TACGTGAATCATCGGGCCGACCTCAACTACCTTCTGGACAACATGGGCGCGGAGATCGCGATCGGCCACTCCTACGTGCGCGGCGGCGACATGCCCGATGTGCCCCCGTCAACGGGAGGGCTGCTCGGCGCCGACTTCGTGGTGGAGAACGGCCGCTACAAGATCACGCGCATTTACGACAACGAGAGCTGGAATCCCGACCTGCGCGCGCCGCTCGACCAGCCGGGCGTCGACGTGGCGGTCGGCGATTACCTGGTCGCGATCAACGGCGTTGAACTCCGGGCGCCGGACAATATCTATCGCCTGCTCGACGGCACGGCCAACAAGCAGACCGTGTTGATGGTGAATGCACGTCCGCAGATGGACGGCGCGCGGCGCATCGTCGTCGTGCCGATTGCCAACGAGCAGGGCCTGCGCACGCGCGCGTGGGTGGAGCAGAATCGCCGGACGGTGGAGAAGTTGTCGAACGGCCAGCTGGCCTACGTCTATCTGCCGAACACCGGACAGCCGGAATACACGAGCTTCAACCGGTACTACTTCGCGCAGCAGGACAAGCAGGGCGCGATCGTGGACGAGCGCTACAACGGCGGCGGCTCGGCGGCCGACTACATCATCGATGTGCTGCAGCGTGACTTCGACGGTTACTTCAACAACGTCGCGGGCGACCGCTATCCCTTCACCAGTCCCGCGGCCGGCATCTGGGGACCGAAGGTGATGATCATCAACGAGATGGCCGGCTCGGGCGGCGACCTGATGCCCTACATGTTCAAGGCACGCAAGATCGGGACCCTGGTCGGCAAGCGCACCTGGGGCGGGCTCGTGCACACGGCCGACACGCCGGTGTTTGTCGACGGCGGCTCGATGATCGCGCCGCGCGGCGGGTTCTTCGACAAGACCGGCAAGTGGGCCGTCGAGAACGAAGGCGTGTCGCCGGACATCGACGTGGAGAACTGGCCGAAAGACGTGATCGCCGGCCACGATCCGCAGCTCGAGAAGGCGGTCGAGGAAGGCCTGAAGCAGCTCAAGGCGCACCCGGTGAACCGGCTCACAAAGGAACCGGCGCCGCCCACCACGGGCAAGCGCAAGACCGGCGGGGGCGGCGGCAGCTAAGAGCAGGGCAAGGGCAAGATCAAGAGCTCTCACCATGAAGACCTGAAGGGCCATGAAGGAAAGGCTCTGAACCCAACGGGCCTGGTGGCCCGGCTACGCCGGGCGAGCCGGGATAAGGACAGGTGAGAACGAGAGAGCCCGGGCGATCAAGAGGCTCTCTCGTTCTCACCTGTCCTCATCCCGGCCGGCCGCCGGAGGCGGCCGCCAGGCCCCGCCGTCTTCAGGGGCCTTCTTCATGTTCTTCATGACTTCATGGTGGATGTTCTTGATCTTGCTGGCCCTCGCGCCGTTCCGGCAATATTGAATATTCATATATAGTTACGTCGTGGGGGCGACGCAGCTTCAGGACTTCAAGGCACGGTTCTTTCGCGCGCTCGCCCACCCCACCCGTATCCGCATTCTCGAGACCCTCGTTCGGGGCGACCGGTCGGTCCAGGAACTCCAGGAAGCGCTGGGCCTGGACCAGCCGGCCGTGTCGCAGCAACTGGCGGTGCTCCGCAATCAGGGCCTCGTCACGTCGCAGAAACAGGGGCTCTCCGTCCGCTACGAACTCCGGGATCCCGCCATCGAGGAGTTGCTCGGGGCGGCCCGGAAGATCTTCAACAACCACCTGATTGACACCGGCGGCATGCTCCGCGAGCTCCAGCGGGAAAGCCGAAAGGGCCCGCGATGACGTTCGTCTCGCCGGCGGTTCTGCTCCCGCTCGCGCTCGCTGTCCGTGCCGGTGTCATCATCTTCACCCTGCTCGCGTGGCGACATCGCCGGGCGGCGCGCCGGGTGGCATTCCTGGGATCGGTCGCGGCGTCGCTCCTCACCGCGCTGGTGGCCGCCGGGGTTCTAAGTTCGGGCCAGCCGGTGGACGGCGTGTTGTTAGCCCATCACGCCTCCGGCCTGTCGCTCAGCTACGCGGTGGATGGCCTGACGGCGTGGTTTCTGATCGTCCTGGCGCTCGTCGCGATTCCCGTCGCGATCTTCAGCATCGGCTACACGGCGCATCCGCCGTTCGAGGGCCGGTCGGTCTTCATCGGCGTCGCCTTCAATGTGGCCATGGGGGCAATGGAGCTCGTCTTCTCCGCGAGCGACGTCATCACGTTTCTCTGCGCATGGGAGCTGATGACTCTTGTCACCGCGGCGCTCGTGGCGACCGAGCATGAGGAGTGGGCCGCGCGGCGCGCGGCATTTCTGTATCTGGCGCTCTCCCACCTGGCCACCGGCTGTCTGATCGCCGGTTTCATGGTGCTCGCGTCCGCGTCCGGGTCGCTCGCGTTCTCCACGATGTTGGCGGGCCATCTGGCGCCCGGGGCCATGCGGCACGGGCTGTTCGCGCTCTTCTTCCTCGGATTTGCCGTCAAGGCGGGCGTGGTGCCGCTGCATGTGTGGCTGCCCGAGGCGCATCCGGCGGCGCCGACGAACATCTCCGCGCTGATGTCCAGCGTGATGATCAAGACCGGCATTTACGGCATCATCCGCGTCTGCGTGTTCGGGCTGGGCGTGCCCAGCTTCTCGTGGGGCGCGCTCGTGATCTTCCTCGGCGGCCTGTCGGCGGTGCTTGGCGTGCTCTACGCCCTGGTGCAGCACGACCTCAAGCGGTTGCTCGCCTACCACAGCGTTGAAAACATCGGCATCATCCTCCTTGGATTCGGCGTCGGCATGATCGGTCTGGCGGACGGGCGGCCCGGTTTGGCCGTCGTCGGCGTTGCGGCCGGGTTGTACCACGTGCTGAATCACGCCGTGTTCAAGGGACTGTTGTTCCTCGGCGCCGGCGGCGTGGTCGTGGCCACCGGCACGCGGCAGATCGAGCAGTACGGCGGCCTGATGCGGCGCATGCCGTGGACCGCGCTGTTCTTTCTGGTCGGCGCGCTGGCAATTTCCGGCCTGCCGCCGCTAAACGCGTTCGTGAGCGAGTGGCTGACGTTCCAGGCCTTCCTGTTCGGGTTTAGCGGGTCAGCGGCGCCGGCCGTGTACCTGTTGTTTCCCATCGGTGGCGCCCTGCTGGCGCTGACGGCCGCGCTGGCCGCGGCGTGTTTCGTGAAGGCGTTCGGCATCAGCTTCCTGGCTTTGCCGCGGAGCCAGGCCAGCGCCGACGCGCGCGAGTCTCCGGCCGTGATGCTGCTGCCGCAGGCGTTTCTCGCGGTGCTCTGCGTCGCGTTGGGACTGTTTCCCGGCTGGGTGCTGCGCGTACTCGGCGGGGTCATGGCGCCGTTGCCGGGGTTGCAGTCGCCGGTGCCGCTTGCAGAGGGAGTCCTGGCCGTCACGCCGGGACTCGCGGGGTTCGACCATCTGTTTCCCCTGCTGTTCTTCGGCGCGTTGATCCTGGGACTGACGACGGCCGTCGTGCTGGCGACCCGGTGGCGCGTGGCGCGGCGGGGCGTGCCGACCTGGGGATGCGGCGGCGAACTGACCGCGCGCACGGAGTACACCGCCACGGCCTTTTCAAAGCCGCTCATGATGATGTTTCAGGGGGTGTACCGGCCGACACGCCATGTGGACCGGTTGTCGGAAGTGTCGCCGTACTTTCCCCGCGAGGTCCGGTACAGCGCGGAGATCGAGCCCACGTTCGAGCGATATGTCTACGGCCCGGTGTTGCGCGCCGTGCTGTGGGTGGCGAACGGCATGAAGGTCCTGCAGGCCGGCAGCCTGCACGCCTACCTGGCCTACGTCATCGTGCTGGTCGTGAGTCTGGTTCTGATGGTCTGGTGGCGAAGTTGAGCGCGTCCGGTATGGTGCTGACGGGAGTGCCCATCGCGCTCGCGATTCGCGCGGCGAGCATCGCGGCCGCGGCGGCCCTCGCGCGCCGGCCGCGCGCGTGCCGCATCGCGGCGCTCGGCGGGTCCATCCTCGCGTCAGCCATGACGCTGGCGGTGGCCCTGCACGTCGTGGCATCGGGCCGGCTCGTCGAGGGCGTGCTGGTCCGGCACGCCGCATCCGGCATCGTGTTCGACTACGCGGTGACGCCGCTCTCGGCGTGGTTTCTGATGGTGCTGGGCGTCGTCGCGGCGCCCGTGGCGCTGTACAGCATCGCGTATTTCGAGCACGCCGTCGCCGGACCGCGCACGGCCGTCGTCGGCATCGCGTTCAACCTGATGCTGGGCGCGCTCGAGGTGGTGTTTGTCGCCAACAGCGTCATCGCGTTTCTCTGCGCGTGGGAACTGATGACGCTGGCGACCGCCGCGCTCGTCGCCACCGAACACGAGGAGCCCGCGAGCCGGACGGCCGCGTACCTCTTCCTGGTGATGTCGCACGTGGGCACGGGATGCCTCGTGATCGCCTTCATGATCCTCGCGTCGGCGGCCGGGTCCACCGCGTTCCCCGTGCTGCTGGCCGGCGGCGTCGTGTCGGGATGGCCGCGTGACGCCCTCTTCGTGCTCTTCCTGGTCGGCTTTGGCGTGAAGGCGGGCGTGATCCCGTTCCATGTGTGGTTGCCGCAAGCGCATCCGGCCGCGCCGAGCAGCGTCTCTGCGATCATGTCGGCCGTGCTCATCACGGCGGGCATCTACGGGCTCTTCCGCGTCTGCGCGTTTGGCTTCGGCGTGCCGGACATGAACTGGGCCCTCGCGTTCATGGGCATCGGCGCGGTGTCCGCCATTCTGGGTGTGCTGTACGCGCTGACGCAGAATGACATCAAGCGGCTGCTGGCCTTCAGCACGATCGAGAACTCCGGGATCATCGTCATGGCGCTCGGCGCCGCGATGATGGCGCTGGCCCAGGGGCAACGCGCGCTGGCGGCGGTCGCCGTCGCGGCGAGCCTCATGCACGTGCTCAATCACGCCGTGTTCAAGGGATTGTTGTTTCTGGGAGCGGGCAGCATGGTCGTGGCCACCGGCACGCGGGAGATCGAACAATACGGCGGCCTGCTGCGCCGCATGCCGTGGACGGGGCTGTTCTTCCTCATCGGCGCGATGGCGATCTCGGGGCTGCCGCTGCTGAATGGATTTCCGAGCGAGTGGATGACGTTCCAGGCGCTGCTGCTCGGCTTCAGCTCGACGCTCGGGATCGTGCGCCTGAATTTCACGCTCGCCGGCGCGCTGCTGGCGCTCACCGCG
>JAKALV010000246.1 GCA_021824055.1 Acidobacteriota bacterium | reverse complement strand
GAGCGGCTCACGATCCGCGGATCCGCATCGAACCGCTCGCGCCACAACGTGTCGCTGATCACCGCGACCTGATTGCGCGCGCGGTCGAGATCCGCCGGCTCGAGGACACGGCCCATGGCCGCGGTCAGTCCGATCGCCTGGAAGAAGTCCGCGGTGGCCAGTCCGCCGCGGAGGCCGACCGGCGCGCCGCCGATCGTGGCGATCACCGGTTCATTTCTTGCCACGCCGACGGCGTCGAGCGCCGGAACGGACCGCGCCCAATCGGCGGCGTTCGGCGGCGAGGCGACGCAAAAGTTCGCGGTCTTCGCGCTCGTTTCGCACAGCATCACGGCGCGAGCGGAGTCCGGGAAGGGCAGCGGGCGCAGGACAATGCGATCGACCACCGTCCACATCGCGGTGGTGGCGCCCACGCCAAGCGCGATGGTGAGGATGACGGCGATGGTGAAGCCCGGAGCCTTGAGAAGCGTGCGGACCGCGAACCGGATGTCCACGGGCTAACTATGCACCGGCGTCCGGCCATCCGCCACGCTGTTCGAATCCGGCCGTGGCTGGGGACGGTCTGGGTCTACGGCGGGTGACAAAAAGCCTGGTACGTGGATTGCTCTATCTGTAAGTGCCGCGCCTGCCGGAGAGTGCTCCGGTCCGTTATGACTCGTCGCCTGTTCGCTGTTTCCCTCGTGATCCTTGCTCTGGCCGCCGTTTGGCCGGCCGATGCCCTCGCACAGCGCGAGCGCGGCCGGGAAGGCAGCCGTGGTGGTCGGATCGTGGTCGTTGCGCCGCAGCGCGGTCCGATGATCTATCCGCCGTGGTATGGCCCGTGGGGTGGCGGTTTCGGCTGGCCGTACCAGTATCCGTATCCTTACCCGTATCCATATCGCGGCTACTACGACAACTCGGCGTCGCTGCGCATTCAGGCCACGCCGCGCGAAACCGAAGTGTACGTGGATGGCGGGCGCGCGGGGATCGTCGACGACTTCGACGGCATCTTCCAGCGGCTGCACGTCACGCCCGGCGAGCACGAAATTGCGCTCTACCTGGCGGGATTCCGCTCGTGGAGCGAGCACCGGTACTTCGGACCGCATTCCGACACGCGGATCCTGCACACGATGCTGCAGCTGGCGCCGGGACAGCCGGACGACCCGCGCCCGTTGCCACCGCCTCCGCCGGATCGTGGTGGCGATCGCCGGATGCCGGGTGACCACCGGATGATGCCGGGTGATCGCCGCAGTCCGCCGCCGCCCGATCAGCCGCGCAATCCGCGGCCTGATGAGCCGCGCAATCCGCCGCCGGATCGTCCGGTCTATGAGCCGCGCGACTTCGGCACATTGTCGGTGGGCATTCAACCGGCAGACGCCGAGGTCCTGCTCGACGGACAGAAGCAAGCGTTGCGGAGCGGCCAGGATCGGCTGATCATTCAACTTCCCGAAGGCGTGCATCGCCTGGTGATTCAGAGGACGGGCTTTCAGCCGTTTGAGACCGATCTGCAGATTCGCCGGGGACGCACGCTCGCGTTCAACGTCAGCCTTGTGAAGTAGGGGCTCATGACGTTCATCACCATCAGCGCATATCGATATGCTGACCGTATGACGATATACTGATCGATATGGATGTCGTTACCCTCTCGCCCAAATATCAGGTGGTCATTCCCCTGGCGGTACGTGAAGCGCTGGGACTCGCGCCCGGGCAGAAGCTGCGCGTCTTTCGATACGGGGATCGCGTGGAGCTGATCCCGGTCAAGAAGGCCAAGGACCTGCGGGGTTTTCTCAAGGGCATGGACACGTCGATCTCGCGTGATGACGATCGAGTATGAGCGGCCCAAACGTCGTGGATTCATCCGGCTGGCTCGAGTACCTGGCCGATACCCCGAGAGCGCGGCTGTTCGCGGCGGCGATTGAAGACACCGAGCACCTCATTGTGCCGGTGCTGTCGATCTATGAGGTGTTCAAGAAGGTCCGGCGCGAACGCGGCGACCGCGATGCGCTGCAGGTCGCTTCGGTTATGCAGTCGGGGCACGTGGTTGACATCGACGCCTCGCTCTGCCTGGAGGCGGCGCACCTCGACCTGCCGCTCGCCGACAGCCTCATGTACGCGACCGCGCAACGGCATCAGGCCGTCTTGTGGACGCAGGATGAAGACTTTGACGGCCTCGATGGCGTCAAATACTTCCCGAAGCGCGGCTAAGCACGAACCTCACGAACCTCACGAACCCCACGAACCTCCCGAACCTCCCGAACCTTCCGAACCGCTCTTCCCGACCACCTCGCACTGCGCACCGCGACAGTGCACAATAAGCACGCATGGCCACACGTCCGCCTCGCACCATCGTGACGCCGCGTCTGCGTCTGATTCCCGCGACGGAGCCGCTCCTGCGCGCGTCACTCGCGGGCCATGCGGCGCTCGCCGAGGCCATCGGTCGCACCGTGCCGGCGTCGTGGCCGCCCGAGCACTACGATGCGGCCGCGGTGCAATTCACGCTCGACTGGCTCCGAAAGCGTCCCGCAGACGCGGCATGGGGCTTCTACTTCATGGAGTTGCCAGTCGCCGCCGGCGGGCCCGGCACCCTTGTCGGCGCGGGCGGTTTCAAGGGCGCGCCCGACTGGGACGGCATCGTCGAAATCGGCTATTCGGTGCTGCCGGAGTTTCAGCGGCGGGGTTACGCGCTCGAGGCCGTGGGCGGATGGGTGGAGTTCGCGTTCAGCCACCCGAAGGTGCAGATGATCTGCGCGCACACGCTGGCGGCAGGCGCGGCGTCCATCGGCGTGTTGCGAAAGGCGGGGTTCATCCCCGTCGGTCACGGCAACGACGCGGGCGCGCCGCCGGATCAGGAAGTCGTGCGCTTCGAGTTGCAGCGCGCGTAAGAACTCCGCCCTACGCGCCCTCGACGAGCCGCTTCAGCTTGTCGACATCGAATCCGAAAAGATCCTGTTCGCTGACCGCGCGGATGCGCGCCACCGAGCCGGTCCCCGACCGCTGCACGTCGTAGCGGACGAACCCGATCTGGCCTCCGCCGATGTCCAGCCGCAGCACGTGAGGAAAATGAAACACTTCGACCCGAGTCGACCACGCCACGTCGGCGCCGTTGACGCCGCTGGTGCGCTTCACTTCGGCGCCGATGGTGATGCCGGGCGTCTGCGGAACGGACGACTTTACGGCCGTCATCCACTCGTGCTCGCGCACAGGATCGAACATGATGCCGGCAATGTCCGCAGGCGCGGCGTTGATGAGGATGTCCTTGTTGAACTCCATTACTTGATGATCGTAATCGCTTTCTGGCTGTCGCCCGGGGCGAGTTCCTTCTCGCCGGCGGGGAAGCCGTTCGCTTGCAGAATGAGCGCCGTGATATCGGTCGCCTGCGCGGCGTCGAGCTCCATCGAAAAATCATTCGGCATCGTCTTTTGAATGCCTTCGGCGAGCGCGAATACCGTCTTGCCGTCCCACTTGGTGAGAAACGCATCGCCGCTGAGCGCCGGGCCCTTGAGCGACGTGGAAAGATCACCGAGCGTGTGACAGGACGCGCACGCCTTGGCCCACAGGACCTTCGAACGTTCGGCCTGCGCTCTCGTGTACACACCGTCCTCGACGGTGACCTGCTCGGCGCGCAACCCAATAGCCAAGAGCAAGACCATCAACATGGGGGGCCATGGGGAGCCCTGGGGAGAACCAAGACCAGACTCAACAGGTTTTCTAAGAGCCCTTTGAAAGCCTGTTGATGTTGATCTTGATCTTCCCCATGGTTCCCCATGGCCCCCCATGTTGAATGCTCTTACGCCCAAGAAAACCCGTGCTTGATGAGCGGCAGTGAACGGACGCGTTCGCCGGTCGCGGCAAAGATCGCGTTGCAGAGCGCCGGAATCACCGGCGGCAGCGCCGGCTCGCCGAGGCCCGTCGGGTTGTTGTCCGACATGAGGAAGTCCACCTGAATCGCGAGCGGCGCGTTCTTCATCCGGATGAGCGGGTACTCGTTGAAGTTCTTCTGCACAACCTTGCCGCCGTCGATCGTGATCTCGAGGCCCATCGCCTGGCCGAGACCATCGACGACCGAGCCCTCGCACTGGTTGTGGGCGTTGGTTGGATTCACGATCTGCCGGCCGATATCGGCGGCTACCCATACCTTGTTCACGGTCACTCGCTTCCGCGCGTCAACCGCGACCTCGACGACTTCGGCGAAATAGCCTTGGTGGCTGAAGTGGAACGCGACGCCCAGGCCCGTGCCCTTGGGCCACTGGCGTTTGCCCCATCCGCTCTTGGCAGCCACGAGTTCGACAACGCCTTTGGCGCGCGCCGCGTTGAAGCCGGCGCCGCCGGGTCCCTGCTGCTGCTGCGGCATCGGCAGCGGCGGCGCGTCGAGCAGCGCCACGCGGAAATCCACCGGATCCTTGCCGGCGGCGTAGGCGAGCTCGTCGATGAAGCTCTGGATCACGAACGCCAGCGCATTACTGCCCGGCGCGCGATTCGGTCCGGTCGGGATGCCGCTCTCGTTGATCGACTGCACGATCGCGAAGTTCGGCACCCATCGCGCGGGAAACTCGTTCATCGACAGGCCCGCCGATCCGGACGGACTCGTGCCCCGGCCCGGCGTCAGAAAATGATCGCGCCAGGCGGTGAGCTTGCCGGCGGCGTCAACGCCGCCGCTGATGAAATGCCAGCCGGCGGCGCGGTTGTACACGTCCGACCGCATGTCGTCCTCGCGCGTCCAGCGAAGATGCACGGGTACGCCGGTGACTTTGGCAATCGCCACGCTCTCAGCGATGTAGTCGTTGGCCAGCCGGCGGCCAAAGCCGCCGCCCATGCGCATCATGTGCATCGTCACGTCGCCGGGCTGGATGCCGCAGATGTTCGCTGCGTTGCCCAGGGCCTGCTGTGGCGTCTGGCTCGTCGCCCACACCTCGAGCTTGCCGTTGGCGAAATGCGCCGTGCAGTTCATCGGCTCGAGCGGGGCATGCACGAGGAACGGATACTGATACGCGGCCTCAACCGTCTTTGCGGCGCCCTTGAGCGCGGCCGCCACGTCGCCATCGCTGCGCGTGACGCTCTGCGGTTCCTGCTTCGAGAGCGCCAGCGCCTGCGCGTCGAACGCCGCGGTGCTGTTGGCGGCCGTCGAGCCCTCGTTCCACTGGACCTTCAGCTTCGCGCGCGCCTGATTCGCCGTCCACCAGCTC
>JAKALV010000017.1 GCA_021824055.1 Acidobacteriota bacterium | reverse complement strand
TCGCGCTCCGGGCGGCGTCAAACTTCAGGTTGCCGGTCACCGCGACGCGCGCCGCCGATGCGCCGATCGCCACGAACGCGTCGCGTTCCCGTGTTGATTGCACGCCAATCCAGGCCGCGCTGTCGAGCACGGCGCGAAAGAACGCAGGGGCGAGCCGGTACTTCCAGACATCGCCAGGCCGGATTCGGCCGTTTGCGATGAACAACGGAATCTTCAGTTCCTTGCAGGCGATGAAGAAATTCGGCCAGATCTCCGTCTCCACGACAATGACGGCCGAAGGAGCCAGGTCGCGGAGCCATCGGCGAACGGCGCGCCGGTCCCAGGGCAGGTAGAGGCAGCCATCAACATTCGATTGCTCGCGCGCGAGTCGCACGGCGGTGTGGAGACCGGCGGCCGTGCCTGTCGTCAACAGCACGCGGCGCCCGTCGATGCCGAGCGCTGCGACGAGTGGCGCGGCAGCATTCATCTCGCCCACCGACACCGCGTGGACCAGCACGGGGCGCGTCGCAGACGGTTCCGGCGAACTTCTGCGCGGCTCGCCCCATCCGAGGCGCTGCCGCAGTTCGGTGAGTCCCGCGCGAGTGACGAGCGATCGCACCCACAGTGCAGGCGCGAGCGCGAACCACACGACCGCGTCGATGGCGAGTGAGTAGATACCCAACAGAACACGGAGACCCAGCGGCAACAGAGCGATTGTAGGACGCGCGACGAGCGCTGCACCGTCAACGGGCAAAGGCGGACGTCTCGAATAGGGGGCCACGCGAATCGACCAGCGTCAGGTCCGGGCAGCGGCACGCCGTGCGCCACACGTCCGGACTGCCGCCGACAAAAAGCGCCGGACGACCGGTCATGCGGGCGCTGGACAAATCCGTCTCGGCGATAAAGTCGTACGCCGACCGGCGCTCGCCCAGAAATGCCCCAGCGCTCGCCACCATTGGCTGTCCCGGCAGATAATAGGCCAGCAGGCCGGCCTCGTTGTGGTTGAGCGCGATGACGATTCCGCGGTCCGCGGTGCGCGCGCGGAACGAACGCACGTCATCGCCCAGCGATCCAATGCGCGCGCGCGAGCCGTAGAAGCGATGCACCGGTATCCATCGGCCGACCATCGGCAATTGGGCGGTCCCCAGCGGCGCATGGATCACGATCAACGACAGGACGCCGTACACCACGGTGGCCCGCCACCATCGCAACGACACCCCGCGCGCCACCGCGGTGGCTGCCATCGGCACCGCCGACAGGAACGCGGCCATCGGCCAGTTGCCTTCAATGCGAGTTCTCGCCGACGCCAGCAGGAACAGCGCCAGCATCGGCGCGGCCGCACACCCGAGGAAGCGCACCAGGTTGGCCTCGACACCACCAGCGCTTCGTTCGCGCCCCGCCGGACGCGCCCCGGCAATTGCGAGCAGGAGCATGGGACCGATGACGGCAGCCTGCACAACTGGGTACTCGGCAATCGTCCGCCAAGACCACGCCCCGCCGCCCTGGTCAGGCTGGTCTCCCCCGGGGGCGTCAACGTACGACAACACGTGCGCTGCGCCCGCAGCACCGTGGCGTGCGTTCCACAGAATCACCGGCATCGCCAGCACGATGGCGACAACGCCAGCTGAGAGCGCGCGCTTCCAGGAGCGCTGCCACCGCACGCTCGCTCGAGTCATCCAGGCGAACAACAGCAGGCCGGGTACCAGAAGCACATCGGTGTACTTAAAGAGGAATCCGATGCCAAGCGCCGTGCCGAGGCCAAGCCAGGGCGCCAACCCGGGCCGCGCCGCGCCTGCTTCCTGCCGATAGGCACGCCAGGCCGCCACGAGCGCGAGCGCCCAACAGGCGAGCGCTGGCGGGTCGATAGTCATCAGCAGGCTGCTCAACTGATATGCCGGTGCCAACGACACGATGAAAGGCACGAACACGGCTGCGCGTCCGGCGATCCGGGCATCGGCGAGCGCATCGGCGGTCAGCCACGCCAGCGCCAGCATCACGACCGCGAAAGACAGCGCGGCCGGCAGGCGAATCGCCCATTCGGCATTTCCCAGCATGTGCGTGGTGAACGCGATCAACCAGGCGACGCCGGGTCCTTTGGAGTAGTACGACCAGTTGAGATGCCGTGACCAGTCCCAGTACTGCGCCTCGTCGGCAACCAGTTCGTAGGGTGACCACCACACCGAGTACGCCACACGCAGAGCGGTGATGGCACCAACGGCGAGCAGCACTGGCCACAGTCGTCTTCGCACGGAATCAACGCGGAGTGTACCTCACGGCAAGACGGCTATCATGGGCGCTGGGCGCACGCGATGCCGAGCGCGTCTGGAGGAACGGCGAGTGACGGTTACCAGCCGAAGAGTTGTGATTACGGGGATCGGCATGGTGAGCGCCCGCGGGAATTCGTTCGCGGAGACGTTGTCGGCGGTTGATCGCCAGGAGCGCGCAGATCGCCGCATCGCGTTGTTCGACGCATCCGGTTTCTCGGCCAGCCTGGGTGCCGAAGTGCTGGGCTTCGATCCCCGGCCGCATTTCCGAATGGCCAAGGCGCTCAAGCTCACGGATCGCACCACACAGTTTGCGGTCGCGGCGGCGGCCATGGCATTGGCTCAAGCCGGGTGGCCCAGCGACGAGACTTTTTGCGAACGGCTCGGCGTGCTCATTGGCGTCAGCGGTTCAGACTTGCAGGCGCCAGAGGTGGCGCGCGCCCTGCAATCGGACGGCGAGCCGGTTCCCGTCGACCAGATCCCGGTTTTTGCGGACCGCATTCTGTCGCGGCTCAATCCGCTGTGGCTGCTCATCAATCTGCCCAACATGCCGAGTGCGCACGTGGCGATTCAATTCGGCGCGCGCGGACCCAACAGCACCGTCATGACGGATTGGGTGGCCGGCAGTCAGGCCATCGGCGAGGCGGCTGATTGGATTCGCGGCGGCGAAGCCGACGCGGTCCTCGCCGGCGGCACGGACACGGCGATTCAACCGTTCGCGCTCGCGGCGTTCGATCAGGCGGGACTCTTGTCGGCATCGCCTGACGGGCGGCCGCGATTCGTGCCTGGCGAAGGCGCCGCGGTGTTGATGCTCGAGGAAGAAACCCACGCACTCAGCCGCGGCGCAACGGTGCTCGGCGACATTGCGGGCTACGCGTCAGCGAGTTCGCCGGTCGATTCGCGCGATCACGCGCTGACGCGAACCATCACCGCGGCCCTCGGCGAGGCGGGGTGGCGGCCGTCGGACGTCGCTCAGATTGCCCTGGCGTCGCTCGACGGCACGCCGCTGCGCGCGCGCGAAGACGCGGCGATTCGGGCCGCCCTCGACGAGTGCGCGGACAGCGTGGTGCGCGTGGACTATCAACCCGCCGTCGGTCATGCCCTCGCGGCGTTGGGCCCGATCAGTCTCTGTCTTGCGATCGGCGGAGCCGCCGACTCGCGCGGGATTCTCTGCAACGCCGCCGGGTATTCTGGCCAGGCCGTGACACTCGCCGTTCTGCCGCGTCCCTCGTCAATGAGCGCGTCGTGACGATGCCCAGGGATCAGCGGCGCGCAGTCATTACCGGAATGGGCGTCATCTCCGCCGCGGGATGCGACACCTCCACCTTTTGGCACAACCTCGTGGCGGGTCGATCAGCCGTGGCGCCGATTCGCCGGTTCGATGTAACAGCGTATCCGTCGCGCATCGCCGCTGAAGTTGACGAGCGCGACGTGCCCGCACTCGACGAGCGCTGGGCCGGCCGTGGCCGCATCGCGCGGTACGCCGCCGCGGCGGCCGATCTCGCCATTGCCGACGCGAACATCGCACGCGCGCCCGCCTGGCCGCGCGCGGGCGTGGTCATCGCCGCCGGCATGGGCAGCTATACACACAACGAAGCATTCGTCCCATCGGCGTTGGCGCGGGCCTCGCAGCCCGAGTTCGACTGGAGCGGCTTCACCGAAGCGCTGCGGCGCGGCCTCGAACCGTTTGCCGCCGAGCGCCGAACGCCCGGGTCCATTCCCGCGCTCATCGCGCATCAATATGGGCTGCAGGGACCCGTCATGACCGTCATGACGGCGTGCGCCGGCGGCACGCAGGCGATCGGCGATGCGCTCAGATGGATTCGCCATGGCCGCGCTGACATGGTCGTCGCCGGCGGATCGGATTCCGAGATCTATCCGATGGGCCTCGCCTCGTTTTGCCTGCTCGGCGCGCTGTCGAAGCGCAATGAGGCGCCCGAATTGGCGAGCTGCCCGTTTGATGGGCAGCGCGACGGCTTTGTCATCGGCGAAGGCGCCGCGGTGCTCGTCCTCGAGGAACGCGACCACGCGGTGCAGCGCGGCGCTCGCATCTACGCCGAGGTCGCCGGCTTCGGATCGTCGTGCGATGCGTTCCGCGTCACCGATCCGCATCCCGACGGCATCGGCGGCGGACTCGCCATGACTCGGGCCATTGCCGATGCGGGCCTGACACCGGTCGAGATCGACTACATCACTGCCCATGGCACGTCGACCCCCGCGAACGATCGAATCGAAACGCTGGCGATCCGTCGGGTGTTCGGTGACCGCGCGTCACTCGTTTTCATCAGTTCGACCAAGTCAATGATCGGGCACGCGACCGTCGCCGCGGGCGCGCTGGAAGCCGTGGCCTGCGCGCTCACGTTGACGCACCAGCAGATTCACCCGACCATCAATTACCGCACGCCCGATCCCCTCTGCGATCTCGATTACGTGCCCAACGCCGCGCGCACCGCGCGCGTGGAGACCGCGCTCTCCAACTCGTTCGCGTTCGGCGGGCAATCGGCGAGCCTCGTGTTCCGCCGGGAGTGCGAGTGAATTCGGGCGCAAATGAACGCATGCGCGGTGAGCGAATGAGACGCCGGCTCCGCCGAGCGGCTGCGTGGCTGGTGACCGGCCTGTACCGCGCCTACTACTCGACCCTGCGACTCAGAGCGACGATGCCGGACGGTTCCACATTGCCGCCGAGCCAATATCCGTACGGACCCGAGATCTTCGCCCTCTGCGAACGCGACGCCCTCGCGTTTGGCGGAATCATCGCGGGACGACGATTCGCGGTGCTGGCGGCGAACGGTCGCGACGGAGATTGGGCAGCCGCGATCCTGGAAGCATTGGGCTGTCGTGCCGTACGCGGCTCATCGCGCCAGGGCGGCGCGCGCGCACTGCGAGGCCTCATCACCACGCTCGGCACATTTCCAGAGCCGCTTGGCCTGGTCGTCGACGGGCCGCTCGGTCCGGCGGGTCGCGCACAGCAGGGCGCGGCGGCGTGCGCCATTGCCACGTGCCGGCCCGTGCGCGTTCTCGGAGCCGCGGCTCGGCACGCGTGCGTCTTTCCCAACACGTGGTCCGGCATCTACCTCCCGCTCCCCTTCACCCGCGTCGAGATTGTCTTGGACACGTTGAACACTGACGCGGCGACGATGGCGGAAGTGGAGCCGTTGACCGAGGAACTTAGCCGGCGCCTGTCGAGCGTGCGCGCCGACGCCGTGAAGCTGGCGAGCCGGGCCGGGTGGTAGCATCGCCCGTGCTCCGTCGAGAGGCGTGGTTCGATCGACTGTGGTTGCTGGCGGCGGTGCTCGCCTCGTCCGTGTGGTGTCTCTCCGAGGCGCGCGCCCTGGGGCCGACGTTCGACGAGCCGTTCTACATGCAGAGCGGCCTCGACGCCTGGAGGACCGGCAGCTACGCTGAACTGCTCAGGCACGGCGCCATGCCGCTCTCGGTCGACGTGGCCACGCTGCCCGCGTACGTCTACGAACGCTGGAGCGGGACACAACTCGACGTCGTCAGGGATCTTCCCAGAATCCTCGAATGGGCGCGGAGCGCATCGCTCGTGTTCTGGGTTCTGCTGCTCGTCTACACCTTCGCCGCGGCTCAGCGGCTGGCTGGATCGTGGGCGGGACGACTGGCCGTTGCTCTCGTCGCCGTCGAGCCCGTGCTCCTCGGTCATGCGGCGCTCGCGAACGCTGACGTGCCGGTCACGGCGTGCCTTGTCGCACTCACGTACCATTTCGCCGTCGGCCGAGATCAGGGATTCTGGCGACGCGTGGGCATTCCGGGTCTGTGGTACGGGGCCGCGCTGCTGGCGAAAGCGTCGACGGTGATGCTCGGGCCCGTCTGCCTCGTAGGCGTCGAAGTGGCCCGTGCGCTCGCGCCCGCGAAGAGTGCCGCCGCACCGCCGGTCCCGCCGACAGTCAAACGGTTCGTGCGCGATTGGGCCGCGATGGCGGCGATCGCACTCGGCATCACGTTTGTCTACTGCGGCAGCGACTGGCGCGCCGAACCGTCCTTCGTGGCGTGGGCGAACACCCTTCCGGCGAGCCGCAGCGCCGAGGTCTGGCGCTCGATTGCCACGCATCTGCGAATCTTTCCCAATGGCGGTGATGGACTGGTGCGCCAGATCAGACACGGCCTGCTCGGACACGGCGGCGGCGCGTACCTGCTCGGCGAGGTCCGGAAGTCTTTCTGGTACTACTTTCCCATCGCGCTCTCTATGAAGGTCGGACTGCCGCTGCTGGCGCTACCGGTGCTGATCGCGGCGACGCGGCTTCGCGCGCTGCTGAATTGGCCCAACACGGTCGCGGCCGCATTGCTCGTCGCCAGCCTCATGTCGCGCGTACAGATCGGCGTCCGCTTCTACCTCCCGGTGATCGCATTCGCCGCGATCGGATTGTCGGCCTCGCTCGTCGAGGCGGGTCGTTCGCGTGGACGAGGCACGCGCGCGCTCCTCGCTGGAGCCGCCGGCGCGGGCGTGATCTGGAACCTGGGCGCGACGGCCGCCGTCGGCCCGCAGGCGCTCTGCTACACGAACCCGCTCTGGGGCGGCTCGAACCAGAGCATCGTGCTGCTCAGCGACTCGAACTGCGACTGGGGCCAGGGCGTGCCGGATCTGGTCGCGTGGTACCGCAACCACGGCGCACCGCCGCTCGACGTCTGGTACTTCGGCACGGATCCCGCCATGGAGACGCTGCCCTTCCGGCAGGTCCCGCTCCACCGGCTGACACTCAACACCGACGACGACATCCTCGCCGCGGTGGGAGGCCACTACCTGGCCGTCAGCGGCACGTTACTGCACGGCACCATCACCAACGACAGCCAGCGGCGGGCCGTGCAGTACCTCCTACGGCAACAGCCGGCCGGCCGCACGATGACGTTTGTCATCTACGACTTCACCGGCCGGAGCTCCGTGTCTCGATGAGGCTGCGCGACGGCACGCTGATCGCGATCGTCGCGGCCGCGGTGGCGCTCGCCGGCGCTCGGAACTACGCGGGCAGCTGGAACGACGGCTCACATCTGGCCGCCGCGGAGAGCCTGGTCGATCGCGGCACGTTCATCATCGATGAATCGATCTTCGTCACGGCCCCGGAGGCCCACTCGCCGTACCCACCATCGGATGAAGTGCTCGCGCGAGGAGGGACGCGCGACCGCGTGTACGTCAACGGCCACTTCTATTCGGACAAGCCGCCCGTGGTCTCCCTGCTGCTGGCCGGGATATACGCCGTGCTTCAACGGGGCTTCGGCCTCCATGCCGCCGCCGATCCTCAGCGCTTCTGCCGCTGGCTCACGCTCGGTTCGTCCGGTGTTGCCTACGTCATCGCCGTCTGGTCGATCCACGCGATCGGCGTTCGACTCGGGCTGTCGCGGCGGCGTCGCGTCGCGCTCGCCGCGAGTTTCGCCGCGTCGACGCTCGCGCTCGCCTATAGCCGAACCGTGAATCAACACGAACTCCTGCTCGCGGTGGCCTCCCTGCTCTTCCTCGTGCTCTCGCGCATTTCGGCCTCCCCATCGTCCGCGCGCGGCACGTGGCTGGCCGCGGGCGCGCTGGCCGGGCTCGCCTACGCGCTGGACCTGGGAGCGGGACCGTTGCTCTGTGCCTTCGCCCTTGGCCTCGTGTGGTACCGCGCGCGGCGCATTGGACCGGTGGTCCTCTTTATCCTTGCCGCCGCGCCACCCATCGCGCTTCATCACGGCATCACGTGGGCGATCGGCGGCACGCTGCGACCACTCAACTCGGTGCCGGCGTTCCTGCAGTGGCCTGGCTCGCCGTTCGACGTGAGCAATGCGACGGGCGTCCTCCACCACTCGCTTGGTTCATTCATCGTGTACGCGGCCGCGGTGCTTTTCGGCAAGCGGGGCTTTGTGCTGCACAACCTGCCGCTTCTGCTGCTGGTGCCGGGGATCGCGGCGGTGTGGCGCCGCAAGACGACCGAGCGTCCCGAGATTGCCGCCGCCCTCTGCTGGTGCCTGGGCACGTGGCTGGTCTACAGCCTGTTCTCCAACAACTATTCCGGCGGAGCCGTGTCGGTGCGCTGGTTTGTGCCGCTCCTGGCGCCGGCGTACGTCATGCTGGCGGTGCTGCTCAGGGAGGAACGCGAACGCGCCGGCGAATTCGCTTTCCTCAGCGGTGTGGGCGCGTTGCTCGCGGCGGTCGCGTGGTGGCGCGGTCCGTGGACGCTCAACATGCTGCCGCTCTACTGGCCGATCGTGGCGACCGGCCTTGTCGGCTGGATCGCGCTGCGCAGGCGCGTGAATGGTAGGATCGCGGCCGATCATGGCGATCGCAATTTCGCGTCCTGAGCTGGCCGTCCTCTGCGCCTGCGCACGCCGTAGCGCGCAGATGTCGGGGCTCGGTGCGATGCCCGACGCCGCGGCGGACGTGGATTGGGACAACCTGCTCGCGTCCGCTGAAGCGCATGGCGTAACCGAGCTCCTCCTGGCGCCGCTCTCATCCAGCGCGTTGAACGTTCCGGCTCGCATCGTGGAACAACTCGAGCAGCATCAACTCGAAGTGACGGGGCTGAGTCTGAAGCGGGCAACGCAACTCGTCGGCCTGCTGCGGCACCTGTCCGACCATGGCATTCGGGCCCTGACGTTCAAGGGCCCGACCCTGGCCGCCGGCGCGTACGGCCATCTCGGCCGGCGGCTCTCGAATGATCTCGACATCCTTGTCCGTCGCCGCGACATTTCACGAGTGCGCCCGCTGCTGCTTGCGGACGGGTACACGCTGCCGGCGCGCACTCGACACCGGACCGGATCGCTGGCCTACGGGCTGTTTCCCGGTGCCGGTCGCGACGACACGCTCCTGCCCGGACAGCCGTGGCAGACCGCGGTCGATGTGCACATCGCATTCGCGTATTGGACGCTCGGCATTCGGCTCGACACGAACGAGCTCTTCGACCGAGCCGTGACCGTCGATGTCGCCGGCCATGCGGTGGCCACGCTGTGTCCCAACGATCTGCTGCTCGTCCTCGCCATCCACGGCATGATGCACGGCTGGGCATTTCTCAGATTTGCGAGCGACATCGATGCCGTCGCGGCACAGATCACCGATTGGGACGATGTGATCCGGCGCGCCGAGTCGGCGCATATGGGGCGTGTACTGCGGGTCGCGCTCCTGCTGACGGATCGTCTACTCGGTACCGCGCTTCCCCCGGAGGTCCTGGCGTGGGCCGCGCGCGATCAGCACGCGGTCGAGATTGCGCGGGGCGCGGCCGTGAGGATGTTTGAAGAAGCCAGAAGCGACGACTGGGATCCCCGGCCGTGGCTCCTGTCGTTTCTGGAACGACCGCGTGACCGATTCGGGTTCTACGCGCGGACGCACCTGTATGAGTGGTATCTCAAGTGGCCCTGGGATGAATGGCTTGGCCGACGGAGCGTGACGCGCGCGTGAGGCTTTTCATCGTGACACCCTGGCCACTGGGCTCGCGAGGCGGCGGGCAGCGTCTCGTGAAAGAGGTTGCGGTGGCGCTCGCAACTCACCACAGCCTCGACGTGCATGTGGCTGCCGGTACGGGTTTGCCCGGAAGCCCGGCGGTTCGGGTCGAAGCCGCCGGCGAAATTCACGAGGTCCGGGTTCCGCTCGTCCTCCGCACCGGTGCGGACGGGCGAGGCCGCCGCGACAAGGTCACCATGCGGTCGTACCTGCGCGGACTCGAACCGCTGGCCGAAGCCATACGCCCGGACGCCATCGTCTTCGTGCCCCACTATTCGTCATGTGCCGAGCAGGCCGCGGCGCTCGCGGCTCGGATGCACCTTCCATTCGTGCTCATGCCGGCCATTCACCTGGATCATCCGCTGCACACCGGTCGGGCCGCGAGGCAGCTCTACCGATCGGCCGATCTGGTGGTGTGCCTCTCCGAGACCGAGCGGCAGTGGTTGCTCCGGAGCGCCCGCGTTCCGGCGGCGCGGCTGCTGCTGCTCGAATGCGGATGGAATGGCCCCGTGCTCGAGCGCGGCCGACGCGGGAAGGGCCGAGATGTTGTGCAGCTGCTGACGGTCGGCGCCTTCGTGCGGCATAAGCAGATCGACCATCAGCTACAGGCCGTGGCGCGCCTCCGGGACCGGCACGGCCTTCGCGCGCATCTGACCGTGGCCGGCGCCCTCGCCGAGCCCGCGGTGTTCGATCACTTGCTCCGGCTTCGACATCAGCTCCATCTCGAACGCGACGTCGAGTTCCTGCCCGACTGCGCCGACGCGGACCTCACGCGCCTTTACATCGACGCCGACTGTTTCTTGTTCACGAGCCGCTCCGAGAGTTTCGGCCTGGCGCTCCTCGACGCCATTGGGTTCGGCGTCTTGCCGGTGGTCTACCCGCATCCGATCTACGGCCAACTCGTCAGATCGTCCGGGTTCGGCGTCGTGACCGGAAGGGCGACGCCCACGGCGCTAGCCGAGGCGCTGCGCCTCGTCGTGGATGCGGATGCGCCGGTCGACGAGGGGGCCCGGATGAATTGGCTGCGGCAACATGCGTGGCCGCAGGCCAGCGCGCCGCTCGCCGAGGCGCTGCGGCGGCTGTCGCGCTACCAGGTGCGCGAAGGGTCGCGGTAGTACACCAGCAGGATCGAGTTGCGCTCGCCGGATCCCGCCGGAACCTCTGCCCGACCGTGCCACGAGCGAGAACTGACGGGAAACATGTAGCCGCTGTTGGGCAGGAATTCCAGTTGGCGAACCGGCTCGAACGCATTCGACAACGAAAGAAGGACGCGCGGGTTGAGAAGGCGCCGCCGGTACAACGTGGTGCCGAGCGCATGCTGGGATCGATCCCGCGCCAGATAGAACTGCACGGTGACGATCTTCGCGCGCGAATCGGGGTGCGGAGCAATCCAGTAGCCGCTCAAGTCGCGAATCAGTGTCGGACGCGGATAGGCCGGCATGCGCAACAGCCCGGACCGATCCGTTCGGAAACGGCGACACAGGTCGGCCGCAAATGGCGTGAAGATGCGACTCTTCAGTTCATCGGACGTGAGCGCCGCCGCCACGCCGGCCCAGACCGCCCGGCGGGCTTCCGGGACCGGCACGAGATTCTCGTCGTTGAGGGGCATCGTGTAGCGGCAGGAGGCGGGCGCCGGAGCGCCATCCGAAGGGGCATGGAATCTCCGGGCCGTCGCGCCGTACTTGGGCGGATTGTCCGGCGAGAAGCACTCGAGGCCCGGCAGGCCATCAATCATCTGGCCATAGATGTCCGGCGGAAACGGATTCTCCAGATACACGTGCGAGAACGGTTCGCTCGCCAGTCGCGCGCGGCCGATCGCGGCCACGAGGGACGACAGCACCGCGCCATGAATATCCGAGGTCACGTCTGACGTCACGTCATCCGGATTGTACGCCGCTCCAGCCCGGCGCCGCGTGACGGCTGGCGCGGGGATATCATGCGGCGAGCCGATATGGATCTGCTGATGGTCACCGACCGATGGGACGAGACGGGCGGCGGCCGCGAGCGCTACCTCGCCGAACTCCGGACATCACTCACGCGGCGCGGCCACTCCGCCGCAGTCCTCGTCCGGCACGGACTCGGCGAGCGACGACTGCGACACGGTATTGACCGCTTCCGCCGCGCGCATCCCGCGTCGCGCGTGCTGTCGGCCAGGCCGGCCGCCGGCGCCACGCACTATCAGCTCCATTCGGGTGTCTACGCGGCGGCGTACGCCGCTGAGCGCGAATCGTACGATTCCACGCTGCGCCGCCTCTGCTTTCATCCGGCGCAGCGATTGAACGTGCGGCGCAGCCGGCTGCTAAGAGCTGAAGAGCGCCTGCTCCACGCGAGCTCGGGCGCGAAGCTCATGGTCTTCTCCGCCCAGTCTCGCGATGAACTGCAGCGCATGTTCGATATCTCCGGCGATCGCGTCGCCGTTGCCAGGCCGGGCGTGAATCTCGATATCTTCCGGCCCGCGACCTCTTCGTCATTCCACGGTCGGGTCCGGCCTCTGTTCGCCGGACACAACTTCGTGCTGAAAGGACTCCGATGGGCGCTCGAAGCTTTAGCCGAGGCGCGACGTCGCGGGATTGACGCCGAACTCGTCGTGGCGGGCCGGGGGCCGATTCGTGCGTTCTCGGCCATGGCGCGTCGTCTGAACATCGCGCCATACGTGCGTTTCGCCGGCGCGGTCTCACAGCACGCACTCGCCGAGTTGTATCGCAGCAGCGACCTGCTGATCCATCCAACCTTCTACGATCCGTTTCCTCGCGTCATCGTCGAGGCTCTGGCGAGCGGAGTGCCAGTCGTGACGACCCGCGACTGTGGCGGTGCCGAGCTCATCACGCCGGGACGCAACGGCTTCGTCGTCAGCGACCCGCGGCAGGTGGCCGCGATCGCCGACGCGATCGAATCCGTCGCGGATCCGGAGCGACGCGCCGTGATGGGCGCAGAGGCCGCGCGCACCGGACGCGGCTTTGATTTCGAGACGCACGCCGAGGCGGTCGCGACCTGGCTGGCAGGCGCATGACGGAACGTCACTGGCGGTGGATCGCGCTGGGCACGGCGACCGCTATTGCCGCGGCGCAGTGGATTCGAATCGCCGTCAATCCCGTCGGTGATTTTCGCCTGCACTGGCTGTGGGGCGCGCGGTTTGTTCACGGCGAGTTCCTCTACGCCGGGGGCGCGGATATTCCATACCTGCCGTTCTGGGCGATGGCGTACGCGCCGCTCTCATTTCTTCCTGTCCGGGTCGCGGAGGCGCTCGTCTATCCCATCGCCATCGTAGCGTTGGTGGCTGTTCTGGTCATTCTGCACAGCCTGACTCGCGGCGATCTGCCGCTCGCCCGGCGACGGGTGTTCTGGCTGGCCGTGCTGGCGATCGGATTGTCGTCCCGGTACGTCCTGCGTGATCTGTCGGAAGCTGGACCCAACACGTTACCGATGGCGCTCACGTGGACTGCCCTCTGGGCGTGGGCGAACGGTCGTCCCGGGCTGGGCGGCGTGCTGCTCGGCGCGGCGATCGCGCTGAAGCTGACAGCCGTGCTCTTCCTGATCTACTTCGCCCTTCGCCGCGAGTTCCGGTTTGCCGCCGCCACGGTAATTGCGGCGGCCGCATTTACCCTGGCGCCCGCGCTGTGGCAAGGTCCGGCGCTCTATGGCCGTCACGTCGCCGCCTGGGCCAGCGCGGTGTGGGCCGGGGCCACATCGCCCGATCCTCGGGTTGGCATCCTCGGCCTGGAGACGATCGGCAATGTCTCGCTCCGGCCCGCGCTGGCGCGTTACCTCATGCACATCCCGGAAGGCCTGAACGGGCAAGGGCGTTTCGTTCATCCGTGGAACGTCGATGTCCTGACGCTGTCGCCCGAGGTCGCCGCGCCACTCATTGTCTTCATCACGCTGGCACTCGTGGCCGGGGTTGCCTGGTCGCTTCGGCGGGGCCGCGCTCGTCTGCACGCCGTCGTCGCCTGGGACGCGGCTGCCATCGCGATCCTCGCGCTGCTGCTCTCACCGATCACGTGGCGACAGCATCTGGTCGCGATCCTCCCGGCCTGCTATCTCATCGCGCGCGCTGGGCTTGCCGGAGAACGTGTTCCGCCCATCGCCTCCGCTGCGGTCGCGACGCTGGTGGTGGTCTCGTTGCTCTTCAGCCGCGGCGTCATGGGCGACACCGCGTCGTCTCTTGTGCACGCGTACTATCTGCACACGATCACGCTGCTGCTGCTTCTGGCCGGCGTGATTGCCTGCCGTAACAGGCGCATCGATGCCGGTCAGTAGCCGAACGACGATCGTCGTGATCACGCACAACTACGGCCGGTATCTCCGGGCGGCCGTGGCGTCGGCCGTCGAGCAGACGGCACGGCCACGCGTTCTGATCATGGACGATTGTTCGACGGACGAGACCGAGGAAGTCGTGCGCTCGCTCATCGCAGAGCACCCGAACCTCAATTGCCATCGATCGACAGAGCGGCGCGGCCTCGCGGCCACGCGCAACGACGCCGCCCGGCGTGTCGAGACCGACTGGATTGTCTATCTCGATGCGGACGACTGGCTCGACCGGCGGTTCATCGAACGCGGCGCACACTGGCTCGACCGTCACATCGAACTGGACGTGCTGACCACCGACATGACGATCGTCCGCGACGGCCAGAAGCCTTTTGTCTCCACAGCCCGGGCGCCGAGTTCGTGGCGTTACCTCACGCGAAAGAACACCGTCGTGCAGACCAGCTTCATCCGCCGTTCGATGATTCTGGCGCTCGGCGGCTATGACGGCACGCTCGAGTACGAAGACTGGGATTTTTGGATCCGCGCGCTGAAAGGCGGGTACCGGATCGGACGCCTGCCGGGCGCGCATCTCTATCGCCGCGAGCACGGCCTCAACAAGAGCAAGACCGGCGACGAAGCGCTGATGGCCGAACGCGTCCGCAAACGGCACCCCGTGCCGTCACGCTGGCAAGCGCTACGGCGGGCTTGGACCGGGCGCAGCTAGGGCGCGACGCGTCAGTCGTCAGATCCACAACAGGCCGATCCCGAAGCCATCCTGTCCTCGATCGGCAACGATTTCCTCCGTGCGATGGATCGCGCACAGTTCCCGCCACAACCGCGGGACGTCACCACCCCAGCCTTTCGAATGCGGCTGAATGTCGTGCAGCGCCATAAGGCCGCCCGGCCTGAGCAGCGCGCTGTATTCGGCAACGTCGCGGCGGACGCCTTCGTACGTGTGATCCCCGTCGATGAACAGAAAATCGAGCGGCTCGTGGCCAAGCGCCGCGCGCACGGCATTCAGGCTCGCCGGATCGTGCGAGTCGGCGCGAATGAGATCGACCTTCTGCCGCGGCTGCCCGAGCGCACGAAACTCGGCCACCTTGCGCGCCTCCGACGGATCATCCAATTCCCATGGAGGAAGATCGACGCTGATCAGCTGCGCGTCGGGCGCCGACGCGCGGGTCCAGAGATATAGGCTGCCGCCGTACGCCGTGCCGATCTCCAGCACGCGGCGCGGACGCAGGCGCCGCACACGCCTGAACAACTCTCGACTCTCGGGCATCTGTTGGACCAGCCCGATGCGGCTCGCGCGGTACAACGCGCGTGCCGTGGATGGATCACTGACGGCCGCGACGCCGGTGCGCCAGTTGGCGAGCGCCCGGGCATGCCAGGGCGGCCGAGTGACGGCCGCGGACACCGGATCGAGATTCTCATCCGTTGCCGCCGGTGCGGGCGCAACAACATCGCCCTCGCCTCGCGGCCGGTTCTCAACGAGAAACTCCGCGAGTCGGACGCGCAATCGTGCTTCATGCGCCTCGCGATCGGCGGAGGCCGGCGCCGAGCGCACCTCTGCCGCCGCGAAGGCGTAAAACGGATGCGACGTCTCCGCTCGGGCGTGGACGGCGCGCAGCGAGGCCTGGCCAGCGTGCCTCACGTAGTCGCACCAGCGGAACCGCTCGTACGGAAGCCCCCGCGCCTCGACGGCGCGAAAGAACTCGTCGCCCGGCGCGCCGTCGTGACGGAACGGTGGCAACTCAAGGTACGTCGGCCGATGGATCAGCAGATGCGCGAGATAGGCGTACAGGTGCGGCGTCTGCGGGTGGATCTGGCCGACGAATGCCGGGTACGCGTTCGCGCGAATCGGCAGCGACGGCACGAAATCGCGCCGCACCTCGGTATCCGCGTCGAGCAGCAGCACCCACTCGGCCGTGCAGTGGCGGCGCAACAGCCGGTCGAGCGCGGGCCCATGGTGAATGTTCGCGGACGCCCGGTGCACGCGGAGCCGCGGCTCGCGCGCGGCGAAGGCCGCGAGCAGCGCGGGCGTCGAGTCCGACGATCCGTTATCCCACACGTGAATGACGTCCACTCGATTCGCCGGCAGGTTGTCGCCGAGCGAGACGAGCAGGTGGTGCAGATACAAGTCCGTGTTGTAGCTGACGACGGCGACGTCGAAGACAAGGGAGTCGGCGCCTTCACTCGTGCGCATCAATGTCGTATCGTAGGGGTCGCCTCTCTATGACGCAACCGGTCGTCGATCCCTTCGACCCCGCGCTGGCCCCTTCGCCGACCGCGGTCGTCGCGCTCTCGCGGATCATCGACCCGCTTGGCCGCACCCCGCACGACCCCTATCGCATCGAGGTGTACCGCAGGGAAATGCTGTCCGGCGCGCGCTTCCCTCCGATCTCGGTCGTGACGTTTGGCTCGCGATATCTGGTCGCCGACGGGCACAAGCGTCTGGCCGCGTACGGCGCCCTGGGACAGCCGGACATCCGCGTTGAGCTCTGGAGCTGGGGACGGTGGCTGCGCGATCAAGGCCGCCAGGCCAGAGACAACTCGGGAAAGAACCTGCGGATTCTTCGGCTCAGCGTCAGCGATCCGCTGGCCGCGCTGCGTCTGCTCGGATCGACGCTCGCCCACTGGCGCCGTGTCGTCGGAGCGCTGATTTTGAATCTCCGCTAGCGGCCGGAACTGTTGTGGCCAGAACTGTTGACCCTTCCGGAGACGCGTCCTATACTGCGGTCACAGTGGAGCTTCAGAGCGCAACTCGCCGGGGACTTCGTGTACGCCAGTTCCTGCTGACGGCGGTCTTGGTCACGCCGTTGATCTTCGCCATCGCCACCGCGCCGCCGTTTTCGGCGGAAGCACGCGCGCAGGGCGCGTCGCGCATGTTCGGCCCGAACTTTCCCGCGCTCGCCGGAAGCGACACCATCGGGCCGACCCGCTCCGGCAATTCGATCACGATCCCTTCGCGATGGGCGTGCGGTTCCACGGTCACCAACGTCATCGATCTCTCGAACCAGGATTCCAGCGGCCGGTTTCTGACGGCGGCCCGCACCAACGGCGTCCATCGGCAAAGTGTCACCACCACGTCGATCGTCAATGGAAGTCCGCAGCAATTCAGCTACCTGGAGACCAAGAACGGGGCGACAAACGGTACCGGCACGATCACCCTCACCGACGCCAATTCGGACGGCGTCGTGGACGGCGTGTTGTTTACAGGTGCCGTCAGCGGCTCGCTCAGCCTGGCCTTTTCGAGTGACCACAATTACGTCAGTGCCCCATGGGCCGAGGTGAGCGCCCTTGGCGTGGACACGACGGCGACCTGCGCGGGCGCCGTTCCGCAGATCTGGATACCACTGGCGGATACGAACGGCGACGGCGTGGGCGATTCGATCGTCATGGATCTCGACGGCAACGGGCAGGCCGATCCCGACGTACTCCCCGGACCGCCCGTCGTCGTGCCAGCCGTGCCGACGATGGGCCCGGTCGCACGCCTGATCCTGATGGCGCTGATCAGCCTCGCCGGCTGGTGGTTTCTCTCGCGCCGCCGAAGCGGCAGCTCGGGAACACCTGCCGTCTCACACCCTTAGCACGGCCAGGGCCTTCTCGAGAACCTCCGCGGTCGTCACGGCGCCGAGACACCGGCGGCCATGCACACAGTAGGCAGGACATCCGAAGCCGCACAGGTTGTCGTGCCCGACCACCGACTCCGGGTGCCGATAGGGCCCGACACGCGCGCGTGACGTCGGGCCGTACACCGCCACGACCGGCGTGCCCAGCGCGACTGCGATGTGGACCGTGCCGGTATCGGGCGCAAGGTGAAGTGCCGCCCGGTCGATCAAGGCGATCACCTCAGCCAATGTCGTCCGCCCGGTCAGATCGATTGGCCGCCGCCGCGCCCGCTCCGTGATCTCGCGATGAGCCGACACCTGCGACGTGGTGCCGATGACGATGACCGTTCCGGCGTCCGCGAGCGCTTCAGCCACCTCTGCCCAGCGCTCTGCGGGCCAGTGTTTCCACTTTCGCGCAGCCGACGGATTGACCACGATCAACGGACGCCCGGCCGGCACCCGATGTTCCTCCAGCAGCCAATCCACGGATTGGCGCGCATCGGCCCGCACCGGCAACGCGAACTCGACGGGATCGACCGCCGCGCCGAGCGCACGGGCCACGCACAAGTACTCATCGACGGCGTGGATCGTCGTTGCGGGCAGAGGGACGGCATCCGATACCAGATGTGCGCCCTCGCGCTGGCCGGCTCTGGCAATCCTGCGCGGTGCGCGCGAGAGCCAGCTGACCATCGCGCTTCGCGCAAGCCCCTGCAGGTCCAGCGCCACGTCGTAAGATTCCCCACGCAGCGCGCGTACGGCCGCCCGCATCTCCGACCACCACGCGCCGGGCCTCCCGGGCCAGTTCACCATGGTCGGAAACACGACGATCCGATCGACGGCGGGATGGCCCTCGACGAGAGGGGCGGTCCATTGCTCGACGGCCCATGTGATCCGAAGCGATGGGTGGCGGCGTTTGAGAGCCGACGCGACGGGAAGGGCGTGAATGACATCGCCGATCGACGAGAGCTTGACGATCAGGACGTGGCGGAGACTGGCGCCGTCGATGGCGGGAGCGGGCCGTTCGGGACGCACGCGCCTCAGCGTGCCGAGAAGGTCAACTCCCTGGCCCATGTCGGTTGTATCGTAGCGCGCCCGCACACACCGCGGGCCCGAAGCCCGGCGGTCGCGTCGCCCCAAGTGCGTCAGGGATTAGAATTCTGCCTGCGAATGACAGTGGAGGCCCCGAGAGGAGTGGCGCTGCCAAGCCTCGAGAAACGTTGGAGTATCGGCATCTACACGGGCGCCGATCCGCTGACGCTGGGGCCTGCCGCCGGCGTCAACAATCCCATCATGACGGCCGGTCAGGTTACCGATGCGCCCGCCCGGTTCGTCGCGGATCCCTTCATGCTCCGACACGCCTCGAGCTGGTACATGTTCTTCGAGGTGTACCGATCAGACCTGCGGCACGGTGACATCGGCCTCGCGACGAGCCCCGATGGTCTGGCGTGGACGTACCGGCAGATCGTCCTCCACGAGCCGTTCCACGTGTCGTTCCCCTACGTCTTCGCCTGGAATTCCGAGCACTTCATGATTCCCGAGACGCACGATCGTCGCGAAGTCCGGCTCTATCGCGCGCGGCAGTTTCCGGCGTCCTGGGCCTTCGAGCGGACGCTGCTGTCGGGCGCAGGGTTCACCGATTCGTCCATCGTTCGGCATGATGGGAAATGGTGGCTGTTCACCAGTCTCCCCGGGGACGCGATGTTCTCGATATTCCATGCCGACGCGCTCGACAGCGCGTGGGCGCCGCACGCGCAGAATCCCATCCTCCGCGACGCGCGAGACCGATCCCGGTCGGCCGGCCGCATCATCGCCGCCGGCGGCCGGATGCTCAGACTCGCGCAGGACTGCACGGAGTCGTACGGTTTGCGAGTCAACGCGTACGAGGTCACCACGCTGACGCCCACGGAGTACGCGGAGCGGTTGGCGCAATCGGCGCCGATCCTGAGCGGCACTGGACGAGGCTGGAACGCGAGGGGGATGCATCACGTGGACGCCCACGAGCTGGCCCCCGGACAATGGATCGCGTGTGTCGATGGGTTTCGGAAAACCTGGATGCTCGGGTACCGCCGGTGGCCTTCGCCCGTGGGTCGCCCATGAAGATCCTGGAAGTTGTTTCGGGGCGCGGCGTGAACGGCGCGGTCGTCCATAGCCTGTTGCTCGCGCGGGAACTGGCCGCGCGCGGTCACGACGTCGCGGTGGCCTGCCGGCCGGGCGCATGGATCGAGTACGAACTCCGCGACAGCGCCATCGAGGTGATCCTGTCCGACCTGCATCGTTGGCCCACCGATGAGCTGCGCCGGATCGCGGCGCTCGTTGACCGGCGCGCGATCGATGTCGTGCACACGCACATGAGCCGCGCGCACTTCTTTGGCGCACTGCTCAAATGGTTCAGCGACGTGCCTGTTGTCGCCACCGCGCACAATCGCCGCATCCAGCCGCACTGGATGTTCAACGACGGCGTCATCGCCGTGTCGGACGCCGTGCGCCGCTTCCAGCGCAGGTACAACAGAGTGGCCCCTGAGCGCATGCGCGTGATTCAGCCCTTCGTCGATCTGCACCGTTTCGCCCCTCCGTCAGCTGACAAACGCCGCATCGCGCGCGCCGCGTTCGGCATCGCCGACTCGGTCCCACTGCTGGGCGCCGTCGGCAGCCTCTTCAAGGAAAAGCGGATCGTCGAGCTGGTACGTGCATTTGCGGCGGCGCTTCGGCTCGTCCCGGAGGCCCGGCTGGTCCTCGTCGGAGACGGACCGAGCGATTACGTGCTGCGCGTCAAGACCGAGAGCGAGGCGCTCGGCATCGCATCGAACATCGTGTGGGCCGGCCGCCGAAACGACGTGCCCGAGATCCTGGGCGCGCTGGATCTTGTCGTGGTCACGTCGGCGGAAGAATCGTTTTCGCTGGTCATCGCTGAAGCGATGGCGGTTGGACTCCCCGTCGTCGCCACAGACGTCGGCGGCGTGGCCGAATCCGTGGTCGACGGCATCACCGGGTTCGTCGTCCCGGCAGGCGACGGCATGCGGCTCGTGGACGCGATCGTGCGGATTCTTGGCGACCCGCCGCTCGGTCGCCGCCTCGGCGATGCCGGCCGTGCCCGCGCCCTGGAATGTTTTTCGCCAGCCACACAGGTGGGCAAGATCGAGGCGCTCTTCGACGCGGTGCGCCACTCGCGCGGCACACGAACCCGAGACCGGCAGGCGACATCATGACGACGTCCTGGGTGCGCTCTCCGCACGCCGTGCGCATGGCCTGGGCCGCATGGGGACTCCTGTTTCTGATCATGGCCGGCATCGTGCTCTCGGGAGGCGATCGCACGGTAACCGGCAACTACTGGCAGGCAGGAGCCAGTTGGCTCTCCGGCCGCCCGCTCTATGCCGAGACCGGCCATGGATTCATTTACCTGCCTCAAGCCGCGATCGCTTTCGCACCGTTCTCAGTGCTGCCGCCCGTGATCGCTGGCGTGCTGTGGCGGCTCCTGACCGTCGGCGCCTACGCGTACGGCGTCAGACACCTGGCTCGCCTTGGCGAAGATCACACCGGCATCGCCCTCTTCCCGTTGATGACCGCGCTCTGTCTGCCACTCGCCTCGGACAGCGCGCGAAACGGCCAAGCCACACTCCTCGTGACGGCCATGATGATTCTTGCCGTCATTGACCTGGCGGATCAGCGCTGGACCCGAGCCGCGGTCTGGCTCTGCGTCGGGGTCGCCATCAAGCCGCTCGGGACCTTCCTGCTTCTGCTGGCGGCCGTTCTCTACAAGCCTGTGCGCGGGCGGCTGCTCGCGACGATGGCGTGCGTGGCCGTGGTCCCCTTCCTGATGCAGCGGCCCGACTATGTCATCAGCCAATACAGGGCGTGGGCCACCATGGTGACGATCGGGGCCCACGTCGGATCCGCGCAAGACTGGGCGCAGCTGTTTGGCCTGCTGAGCATTGCCGGACTTCACGTCTCAGCGGTTGTTCAAACCGCGATGCGCGCGGCAGCGGCGGTCCTGACACTCGGTGTGTGCCTGTTCGCGGCGCGGCGACAGACCGCCGCTCAGGCCGCGGTCTCGCTGTTTGTGCTTCACGCCTGCTTCCTGATGCTCTTCAGTCCGCGCACCGAGAACAACACGTACGCCGTGCTGGCGCCGGGCATCGCCGTGCTGTGCGCTCAGGCCTGGCTGATCGAGGGCCGCCGGCTCGCCGGCGTGGCGCTCGCGGCCCTTGCGATCATCACCGCCGGCGGTTACGAACTGGGCCGGCGCATCCTCCCCGCCAGCCCGCCGACCTGGTTGGCCCCCCTAATGACCGTATGCTTTGCGGTCTATGCGGTCGGCCGCGTCTGGAGGGCGCGGGAGAGTGAGTAAGCAGAGATTGCTGTTCGCGCTTGCCGGTGCGGGGGCCGGCAATTATTCGAGAATCACGGCCATTCTCGAAGAACTGGACCAGGACCGCTTCGAGGTTGCGCTGCTCGCTCAGAGCCACGCGCGCCGACGGGCTCCGCGGGGACTCACGCTTTATCCGCTGCTCGACGTCACGTACGGCGCCGGTGAATTTACGGCATGGCAGGTGCTTCGTCACAACGGCTCGTTTCCATTGCGCTACTGGACAAACCGGAGGCTGGCGGGACGAGCGCTGGACGCATTCAGACCGGACCTGCTCGTTGTGGATTCCGACTTCCACAGCTTGCCGGAAGCCCGACGCCGACGCATTCCGATCCTCAGCATCAACAGCTCGCCCGCGACGCTCGCGATCTTCAAGCGAATGGCGCGCTCGGCAGCCGATGTCCTCTTCTCGTATTGCATCGAGCGGATCGATCGCCGGCTGCAGTCCCGCCACGCGAGTCGCATCCTCTGCCCGGCAATCGGCGACGTCGACACCAGACTCGCCAACGTTCAACTCCTCGCACCGATCGTTCGACGGCAGTTCCGGAGCAACGCTGCCGCCCACGATTCGGCAGCGAGCTTCGACGTCGGCGTCATGCTCGGCGGTTCCGGCCTGGGTGCTTCAGAGATCGATCTGAGCCGGGTCAGCCACTCCATGGTGGTGGTCGGCGCATCCGGAGGACGCTACCCCCCGCACGCCGTGCGCCTGCCCTTCACCGAGCAGCCGGCGGCCCCCCTCTCGCGCTGTCGCATCCTTGTCATCCAGGGAGGTTTCAACTCCGTGTCCGAAGCGATCGCGCTGGGCAAGCCCGCCGTGATCGTCCCCATTCCCAATCACGTTGAACAACTCGTCAATGCGTGGTGGGCGGATCAACTGGGCTTCGGCGTGATGGCGCAAGCCTCCGAGGCCGGCGCCATCGTCGATCGCCTGTTGCAGGATCATCGCGCCTCTTCGAGGCCGCCGTCGCCACGATGTGACGGCGCAATACACGCCGCCCGACTGATCGAGGACATGACCAGTGCCTAAAACCGTTCTGCTCTGCGTGGATTGCGAGGGCTCGCGCGAGCAGATCCTCCGCGTCGCGCGCGCGTTCGAGTCACACGGCGTGGCCGCGACGTTCTTCTTCACTGGCGAGACGGCCGCCAGCTACCCGGACGTGGTTCGCGACATCGCCCGCACGCACTGCGTCAACTCGCACACCCAGTCGCATGCCAACCTGCGACGCCTCACGAAGACGCGACAGCGGCAGGAGATCCTCAACGGCCGGGACACCGTGGAAGCCATTCTTGGCGCCGCCGCGCGGGGCTTTCGGGCGCCCTACCACGCGATCAATCGCGACACCGTCAACATCCTGAACGAGGAAGGCTTTCGATTCGATGTCAGCGGTCTCTACTACCGGTACAACATGGGCCGCGTGATCGAGATTCGCCCGTCGTGGTTCAGAGAATGGACCGGGCTCTACGACTGGCTGCACCTGCCGGCCCGGACCGGATGGGACATTCCACGGCTGCTGTTCCCGTTTCTGAATCCACTGGTTCTGCCCGTGCACCCGCATTACACGGGACGCGACGACGCGTTCACCGCCGCGATGGGTCGCTTCATCCGGTTCGCCAGGCGGCGATCAGCACGGTTCCTGACGATCGCCGAGCACCTCAGGGCGCAGGTTCCCGTCGTGGGGCCAGCATCATGACGACGCCGTAGGCGACGATCGCGCCGCCAACGACATCACTCAGGAAAGA
>JAKALV010000245.1 GCA_021824055.1 Acidobacteriota bacterium | reverse complement strand
CGGAGCCCGCTGTCCATGGACAGAATGAGAATCCTGGGCTCGTCTCGACTTCGCGCGCCCGCGGTTCGAAGGTCCGGCAATGGAGTGTCTCGGCATGATGCTGCCGGGGACTCCCCAACGGATTAATTTCCTCTAATGTTGGCGGGTGACGACGTCCGTGGTGACGGCGGCGCCGGCTTCCTTGTCGGGAGCGGATGGCCCGTGGATCACGGGCCCGCTGCGCGCGATGTTCGAGCGCAGCCGCTGTCCCAGAATCTCTTCGGCGCGCCGTCCGGCATCGATGAGTTGCGTCAGATCGATGCCGGTATCGACGCCCATCTCGGCCAGCATGCCGGTCAGGTCTTCGCTGCACGCGTTGCCCGTGTACCCGGCCGAGTACTTCGCCGCGCCCGTGGCCGGCTGGCCGCCGATCGCGCCGATCGAGCTGTCCACGTAGCGCACGCCGAGCTCCAGCATCGCGAGGGTGTTCACGATCCCCGTGCCGCGCGTGTCGTGGAAGTGCGCGATGAACTCCGCGCCGGGAAACTGCGCCATCAATGCACCGACGCGCTCGCGCACGAGGCGCGGATTGGCGACGCCGGTCGTGTCGCCCAGCATGATCGTCTCGGCGCCTTCATCCAGATAGAACTTCACGAGCTTCGCCACGTCCGCCGTGCTGATGTCGCCCTGCACCGGACAGCCGTACACCGTGCCGGCGCACCCGATCACCTTGATGCCGAGGGCGTGCGCGCGCGCCATGATCGCCGCGTGCTCCGCCATCGCCTGATCGTGCGTCATCCGGAAGTTCAGCAGGTTGTGCTGTTCGCTCGACGAGATCATGAGAATGATCTCGCTCGCGCCGTAGCCTTCGTGCTGACACACCTCGAGCCGGTCGAATCCCTTGGTGTTGGGCATGAGGACGACGTACGACACGTCCGGGCGGCGATCGATGCGCTTGAGGACATCGACCGCATCGGCAAATTGCGGCAGGAGCTTGGGGTGGGAAAACGAGGTGATCTCGAGCTTCTTGAACCCGGCCGCGATCACGCGGTTGATCATCTCCACCTTGTGATCGGTCGAGACGAGCGTGGGCATGGACTGCAGCCCGTCTCTCGCCCAGCATTCGCACGCGATGACCGACGAGGGCAGTGCCATCGCGCGGGACTACTCGCCGCGCAGCACGCGGCGCGCCGCGTCAACGGTGAAGGCGTGCACCTGAAAGGTGACGGCGACCGCTTCGAGGTGGCCGTCGATCAGGAACTCGGTGCCGAGCGGGTGCGCCTTGGCCGCGCCGATCAGCGCGGCCACTTCGTGCTCGCGCGCCTGGAAGGCCTCCGGTTGGCCCATCGTGTCGTGGTGCTGCCGGGTCGGACTGACATCCGCCATGAGTACCGGATACTACACCAGCGGCAGTGAGCCGCGGACACTCAGGCCGCGAGGCCGTCGAGCTCGCTGCCGGTCAGCACGCGGTCGATGTCGAGCAGGATCTTGACCGTGCCTTTCACCTTGGCGACGCCCTGCATGTAGTCGGTCCGTACGCCGTCGCCGAACGCCGGCGGCTGTTCGATTTCCGCCGCCTGAATGTTCAGCACCTCCGACACGCCGTCAACCAGCAACCCCACCATCGACTGGCGCGACGCGCGGGCCGCCGCTTCGACGACGATGATGCAGGTTTGATCGGTGGCGTCGCACGCCGGCATGCCGAACTTGAGGCGGAGGTCGATCACCGGAATGACCTTGCCGCGCAGGTTGATGACGCCGCGCACGTAGGCCGGCACCTGCGGAATGGCGGTGATCTCCATCACTTTCATGATCTCGCGCACCTTCAGCACCGGAAGGCCGTAGCCCTCCCCGCCGGTGAGAAAGGTCAAATACTTGCCGGTTTGCGCGGTCGTATCCATCACAGGCTCCTTGGTGCGGAGTGCACGTTACGAAAGGAATCGGCACCGGGCGCCGAACCTTGAGCGCGAACCCTCGACGTTCCCGGACGATTCGACGTCCCCGGACCTTCAGGTCCGGCCAAATGATTCGGGATCGCGGAGGACGTCGCGCAGCGCGACCAGCAGCGCATCCGCCGTGTACGGTTTCTGGAGGAACGCCTTGACCGATGGATCCATGGCCTCGGAGCCGCGGCTCTGCTGGTCGACGCCGCTGCCCGCGATGATACGCACGCCGGCATTGATGGCGACGAACTGCCGGATCGCGGCCGGACCGTCCATCACCGGCATCATCATGTCGGTCAGAATGACGGCGATCTCGCCGGACCGCTCACGGTACAGCTTCACGGCCTGCGCGCCGTCTGCGGCCTCCAGCACCACGTAGCCGAAGCGCTCAAGGATCTTCCGCGTGATCTGCCGCACCGGCGGCTCGTCGTCCACGAGCAGCACCATCTCGCCGTTGCCGCGCGGCAGCGTCGGTTCGACCCGCGCCTGGACGGGCCGCGCCGCGCCGGTATGCGCCGGCAGATACACGTGGAACGTCGTCCCACGATTCATCTCGCTGTACACGCGGAAGAATCCGCCGTGGCTCCTGACGATCGCGAGCGACGTGGAGAGGCCCAGTCCCGTGCCTTTGCTCAGCTCCTTGGTGGTAAAGAACGGATCGAAGATCTTTTCGCGCACGTGCGCGGGAATGCCGGTCCCGGTATCGTGCACGCGCAGATGCACGTAGGACCCCGCCACGGCGTCCGGGGTTTCCGCGGCCTCGTCGGCGCCGATCACGGCGTTGCGCGCCTCGAGCAGCAGCCGGCCGCCGGCCGGCATGGCGTCACGGGCGTTGACGATCAGGTTGAGCAGCACCTGGTGCAGCTGGGTCGGATCGCCGAGCAGCGGCCACACGTCGCCGTCCACGGTGGCGTGCACGTCGATGTTCTTGGGCAGCGTCTCCACCGCGATCTTGCGCACATCCTGCAGCAGATCGTCCACTCGCAGCTCGAGGCGCTGGCCGTCGACGCCGCGGGCGAACCCGAGCACCTGCCGCACCATGTCCGCGCCGCGATGCGCGCTCGTCTGGATCGTCGACAGGAGCTCGAGCCGCAGCGGATCGCGCTCGTTGTCCTTCAACAGCTCAATCGACATCACGATGGGCGTGAGCACGTTGTTGAGGTCGTGCGCGATGCCGCCGGCCAGCGTGCCGATGCTTTCCATGCGCTGCGCGCGGAGAAACTGCTGCTCCAAACGCTTGCGGTCGGTGACATCGGTGTTGATGACCAGCACGGTGCGCGCCACGTCACCCTCGCCGCGCACGAGTGTCCAGCGCGATTCCACCGCGACGGCGCGGCCGCTCCGGGTCCGGAGCGTGAACTCGCCGGCCCAGTCGCCCCGCGCCACGAGCTCGTCGCACGCCGTGTCGAACGCCGCGGTGTCCGTGTGCAGCAGGTCGCGCACCGACTGGCCCAGGGCTTCGTCCGCGGTCCAGCCGAAGAGCCGCTCGGCGCTCCGGTTCCAGAACGTGATCACATGGCCGAGGTCGCGCACGATGATCGCGTCCTGCGCCTTGTCGAGCAGCGACGCCTGCTCGCGCATCACCGCGTCGGTGCGCCGACGCTCCGCGCGCTCGCGGAGCGTGCCGATGCCGAAGGCGAGATCGTTGGCCAGCTGCTCGAGCACCTGCCGCTCGTCATCCGGCAGATCGCGGACTTCATTGAGGTACAGCGTCAGGACCCCGAACGGCGGCGCGCCGTTCGACAGCGGCAGCGACACCACGCCGCGATACCCGCGCGCGGCGGCGGCGTCCACGGTGACAAATCCGCCGGGATCGCCCGCCAGGTCGCGCACCACGATGGGACGTCCCTCGCGAATGGCGCGGGCGGCCGGACCGCTCCCCGTCGGCGAACGCGCGTCCCAGCTCAATCGAATTTCGCGAAGGTAGCCGCTGGCGTCGCCCGCCGCGGCGCGCGGTTCGATGGTCCGTTCGGGATCGTCCATGGCCATCCCGACCCACGCCATGGGGAACCCGCCCACGTCCACGGCGATGCGGCAGATCTCGTCGAGCAGCATCGACTCGCCCTCGGCGCGGATCATCGCTTCGTTGCAGGCCGTGAGCATCTGGAGGGCGCGCGTCGCGCGCGCGGCGTCCGCCTCGGCGCGCCGGCGGTCCGTGACGTCCTCGGCCAGCACGAGCCGGGCGGGCCGGCCGTTGAATTCAACGACGTTGGACGTGATCGCCACGTCGATCAGCGTGCCGTCCTTCTTCACGTGCCGCCACGCGCCCGGCGTGGTCACCGCCTGCCGCGCGACCCGCCGCACTTTCTCCACGTCTTCGGCCGGACGGATGTCCAGAATCGTGCGCTTGAGAAACTCCGATTCGCTGTATCCGTACCGCCGAATGGCCGCGGCGTTGACCGCGAGGAACTGCAGTGACTCGAGATCGTAGACCCACATGGCCTGCGGGCTGCCGGCAAATACCAGCCGGTACTGCCGCTCGGACAACCGCAGCTGTTCCTCGCTGACGCGCAGGTCCCGCTCCACCGCAACGCGCCGCTCTTCCGCCGCGGCCGTCTCGATCGCGAACGCCAGATTGCTGGCGACCGCGCTCATCAGCTCGAGTTCATCGTCCTGGAAATAGTCCGGCTCGGTGGCGAACAGCGTGAGCGCAAACACCGGCCGGTCGTCGACGACGACCGGAAAGGACGCCGTCGCGCGAATGCCGAACGGCGCCATGGCCGCGCGCCACGGTTCCATTCTCGGGTCGCTCAGCACGTCGTTGCACACGTCGCGCTGGCCTGTGCGCAGCACGGTGCCGATGGTGCCGCGGCCGAACGGCCCCTCGTCGGCCGACAGCTTCAGGTCGGCGAACTGTTCGATGCGGGCGCCGGCCAGAGCGACCGGCCGGACCTCGCCTGCGCCGCCCGGCACGAGTTCGCCGACACTCGCCATCCGCATGCCGCCGTCGTCGACGGCCAGCCGGCACACCTCGGCCAGGAGGCTCGGCAGATCTCGCGTCCGGACAATGATCTCGTTGGCGCGACTGAGCACGCGGTGCAGGCGGTTCAGGCGCCGCAGCCGCGCTTCCGCCAGCTTGCGGGCGCTGATGTCCTGAACAACCGAGACGAAGTACTGACTCGCGCCCGACGCGTCGCGGGCCAGCGTGCAGGCCAGGTCGGCCCACAGCGTCTCGCCGTTCTTGCGGATGTAGCGCTTCTCGACGGTGAAGTCCGTGCGGTTGGCCGCCAGCAGCGCGCGCGCGGCCTCCCTG
>JAKALV010000244.1 GCA_021824055.1 Acidobacteriota bacterium | reverse complement strand
CGCCGCATATCTCGGGCCCGATCGGCCTGGCCGCCGCGATCACGTTCGTTCGAGAGATCGGGTTCGACGCGATTCACGCGCACGAGTCGGCGCTGCTGGCCTACGGCACCGCGGCTTTGATGACGGTGCCCGGCCTCAAGCTGATTGGGACGGCGCCGCAGAAAGCCAGCGTGCTGTCATTCGTGATGGACGGGATTCACCCGCATGACATCGGCACGATTGTGGATCGCGAGGGTGTGGCGATCCGCACGGGGCATCACTGCGCGCAGCCGGTGATGGATCGCTTCGGCATTCCGGCCACGGCGCGGGCGTCGCTGGCCATGTACAACACGCAGGACGACATCGACGCGCTGGTGCGTGCACTGGCGCGCGTGCAGGAAGTGATGGGATAGGGATGGGGATGTTCTCGTTTCTCAAGGACAGGACGGCCAGTTCGGAAGGTTCGGAGGGTTCGAGTGGTTCGGGCGGTTCGACGACAGCGAACCCTCCGAACCCTCCGAACGATCCGAACCTTTCGAACGGTTCCACGTTCGTGCGTCCGGCGGCCTGGGACGCGCCGCCGCTCGACACCTCGTCGCTGACCGCGCCGTCGCCCTCCGAGGTTGACGACGGATCGGCCGTCGGCCCGCTTGACGCGGCGAACACCGCCGAGTTGCAGCAGCCGATCATCGACGCGATCAAGACCGTGTACGACCCCGAGATTCCCGTCGATATCTACGAACTCGGCCTCATCTACGACATCATCGTCGACGCGAACAGACAGGTCCTGATCAACATGACGCTGACGAGCCCGGCGTGCCCGTCGGCGCAACAGATCCCGAGCGAGGTGCGGTGGAAAGTGAAAGCCGTGCCCGGCGTCACCGACGCGCGCGTGGAAATCGCGTGGGAACCGATGTGGACGAAAGACCGCATGTCGGAAGCCGCGAAGCTGCAGCTGGGTTTTTTTTGATGTCCGACCTGACCGATCTGTACCAGGAAGTGATTCTCGACCACAATCGCCGGCCGAGAAACTTCGGCCCGCTCGCCACGGCCACGCATCGCGCCAACGGCCACAATCCGCTTTGCGGCGACAAGCTCACGCTGGCCCTTCAGCTCGATGGCGACCGCATCGTCAACGTGATGTTCGAGGGCAGCGGCTGCGCGATTTCGAAGGCGTCGGCGTCCCTTATGACCGACGCGATCAAAGGCCACACCGTGGCCGAGGCCGAGACGTTGTTCGAGGCCTTCCACTTGATGGTGACGACGCCGATCAGCGATCCGGTCGATGAGTCGCAGGTGGGAAAGCTGGCCGTGTTCGCCGGCGTGCGCGAATTCCCGGCACGCGTCAAGTGCGCCAGCCTCGCGTGGCACACGCTCAAGGCCGCGCTCTCCGGCGCGCAGGTGGCGAAGACGGAGTAGGCGTCGTATCCTATCGACGTGGATCGGGACGAGATTCTTCGCGTACTCAAGGCCTTCGAGGCCGCGGGGCTCGAGTACGTGCTGATCGGCGCGGCGGCCATGGGGTTTCATGGCGTCGTCCGCGCGACCGAAGATCTCGACGTGATGATCAAGGGCACCGCGGAGAACATCGAACGCCTTCGGGCGGCGCTGTATTTCGATGTGTTGACGCGATTTGGCGCGGCCGCGAACTTCGAGACTGTCGATTCAGAAATAAAGTCCCTCGAAGATACACACGTGACGGTCGCGACGCCCGCGGCGTTGTATCGCATGAAGAAAGACGCCGTGCGTGCCAAAGACCATCAGGATGCGGCGGCGCTGCGGCAGCGTTTTGGATTGACGGACGAGGACTGACGTGCCGGTGCAGAAATTTCGAACGGCCGAAGAAATGAACGACGCGCCTGTGCTGGCGTCAGGGCCTGCGGACGTCGAGCGCTTTCTCAGACACTGCGCGCGTTACTGGGCGTTGGCCCCGCGACGGTATCCCAAGGGCGTCTTCAAATTTCGATCCGTTGAAGAAATGAACGACGCGCCGCTGGCGAAGACGGAGTAGGCCTCGCCGCCGGCGGGCCGCCGAGCGGGCGCTACGCCAATGGGTCGGAGACGCGAAGGCCCGGCACGGTGACGAAGGCGGCATCGTGGGTCCAGAGTTCGGTCGCGCCGCCTTCGAACGCGGCCAGGGCGACTTGAAGATCGAAGATCCTCGGTCCCTTCACATCCAGGTCGGACGCGATTTGCAGCAGCCGTTCGCCAAAGCCCGGGCCGGGCAGCCAGAGCATGGCGCCCGCATCGGTCAACGCGCGCACGAACGCCGCCGCCTGGGTGGGCGTGGACGGCCGCCCCTCGGATGCCGGATGCGTGACCACGGACCAGAACTCCGGCAGCACGGCCGCCGCCATGCCCCATCCGCGCGGACCGGCCGACGCCAACTCGATGGCTTTTCGCGCGCGCCGGTGTTGCGGCGTGCGCTCCCGGTGGGCGTACACCAGCAGGTTGGTGTCAATCGCGATCATCGGCCGCGCTCATCGGCGCTGAAGGCCATCGATCATCGCGGCCCGGTCGGCCACGTCGATGCCCTTCGGTAAGCCGCCATCCACGGTGACCCACCGGATCTTCGCGGGCGTCTTCCTGGGTCCCGCGCCGCGGAGCTCGGCCCGCAAACCGCGCTCCACCAGGGTCCGCAGGGTCGTCCGGTGGCCGGCGGCATGGCGTTTCGCCGCCACGAACAACTCGTCGGCGATCTCGATCGTGGTCTTGGTCGCCATATGGGTTTACAGGTTACCATATTTATGGGTCTTGATACGCGGCCGATGAGCTGGGCGCGATCCGCGATAAAATCCCACACCTCCATGTCAGGCCGGTCCATCTACCTCGACCACCATGCCACCACGCCCGTGGACCCGCGCGTCCTGCAGGCGATGCTGCCGTATTTCACGGAAGTGTTCGGCAATCCGGCCTCCGCGAGCCACGCGTTCGGCTGGAGGGCCATGGAAGCCGTGGAGGGCGCGCGCCGGCAGGTCGCGGCGCTCATCGGCGCCTCCGCGCGCGAGATCACATTCACGAGCGGCGCGACCGAATCCAACGCGTGGGCCATCCGGGGCGTCACCGAACGTGCCGGCGAGACACGCCGGCGCGTGGTGACGTCGGCGATCGAGCACAAATCGATCCTCGAAGCGTATGCCCGTCTGGCCGCGCAGGGATGGGACGTGGTCATCGTGCCGGTCGACCGCGGCGGGCGCGTGAAGCTCGATGAGCTTGTTCGAGCGGTAACGCCGGAGACGGCGCTCGTGAGCGTCATGGCCGCCAACAACGAAATCGGCTCGGTGCAGCCGCTCGCCGACATCGGGCGCATCACGCGCGCGGCGGGCGCCGTGTTCCATGTCGACGGCGCGCAGGCGGTGGGCAAAGTGCCCATCGACGTCAACGCCATGAACATCGACCTGCTGTCGCTGACGGGCCACAAAATGTACGGCCCGAAAGGCTGCGGCGCGCTGTTCGTCCGCAAGCGCACCGAACTGACCCCGCTCATCACCGGCGGCGGCCAGGAGCGCGGCATGCGCGCCGGCACGCTCAACGTGCCCGGCATCGTCGGCCTCGGCCGCGCGTGCGAGATCTGTCGCGCGGAGATGACGGCGGAGCACGCGCGTCTCGGCGCGCTGCGCGATCGGCTGTTGGCGGGATTGATGGCCGGCGTTGACGGCGTCCAGGTGAACGGCAGCCTCGACCACCGTCTTCCGCACAACCTGCACGTGAGTTTCGCCGGCGTTCAGGGCGAGTCGCTGCTGATGGGGATCGGCGACATCGCTGTCTCGTCAGGATCCGCGTGCCAGTCGTCGAGCGGCAAGCCGTCGCATGTGCTGTCCGCCATTCTCGGCGAAGACGCGGTGCCGTCCGCGTCGATCCGGTTCGGCATCGGCCGCGGCACGACCGAAGAGGAGATCGATTACGTGATCGAGAAATTCACGACGGTCGTCCGCAGGCTGCGCGAGCTGTCCCCGGTGCGCTGACGCGCTTTCCCCGCCCGCGACCGATCACGCCGTCGCCAGGAGCAGGTCGCAGAACACAAAGCCGCCGCGTTCCACCACGTCACCGGTGGTGACGGCAATCGGCGCCGAGAACATGGGGCCGGCGGTCACGCACGAATGAAATTCGCCGCGTTCGCCGCACGGATCGACCGGCTCGCCGGACGGTCTTCGCGCGTTCCTCAGCTCGGCGGTCAACGCACGATCGAACGTTCGGCCCGCAAACCCTGGATCGAGCTGCCTGGGATCCACCGAGGTCAGCGTGGCCACGAGCCCTCCGGCAATCATCCGCTCGGCCAGCGCATCGGTCGGCTGGCGCCACAGCGGAAACAGCGGCTCGATTCCAGTGCCGGCCATGCGCTCCTCGCGGTAGCGGCGCACATCCTCGAGAAACAAATCGCCGAACGCGACATGCGTGATGCCTTCGGCGCGCGCAGCAAAGCGAGGCGCATCTGCGCCTCGTAGACCTCATTGGGGCACGGCGACGGAATCTGCACCGGCCAGAGCGGCAGGCCCGCGGCGGCCGCCTGCGCGTCGACGATCTCTCGACGCACCGCGTGCATCGCCACGCGATTGGCGGCCTCGTTGAATGTGGTGAGCAGCGCGACGACCTGAACGGACGGATCCTGTTGAAGCATGTGCAGCGTCCAGGCCGCATCCTTGCCCGACGACCACGAGAGCAGCACGGACTTCATCTCACGCCGGCCGCCGGATGCAGCGCGTCCGCCATCATGCGCGCGGTTTCGACCACGCGCGGTCCGGGAATCGTGAGCAGGTCGCCGGCCAGCAGGTAGATGCGGTTGTGCCGCACCGCCGGCAGCCCGGGCAGCGTGAACCAGACGCGACGCTCGGTCGCCAGTGTCTGCGGCGTCGCCGTGTCGTGCAGCTCGAGGATTGCCTCCGGGGCGCGCGCCAGGATCTGCTCGGCCGCGATCTGGATGTTCTCCCGCTTCACGTCAGCAAACACATCGTCTCCGCCCGCAATGTCGAGCAGGTCGTGAAGAAACCCCACGCCTCCGCTGGCGTAGATGCCGCGAAGACCGCCAGGCTCGCGCCCGAAGACCAGCAGCGTGCGATAGCGGGGCTGGCCGGCCACGCGCGCGCGCACGGCATCCAGCTCGTGCTCGATGCGCGAGGCCTCCGCCTCGGCCGCGGTGACGCGGCCCACCCGTTTCCCGAGCGTTCGAATCGTGGCCGTCACATTGTCGAGATCGCCT
>JAKALV010000016.1:12500-23711 GCA_021824055.1 Acidobacteriota bacterium | reverse complement strand
TGTGGTGATCCATCCCGGCGCGACCACATTCACACGAATGCCGAAGTGGCCCAGTTCCCGCGCCGCGGTTCGACCAAGCGCATTGAGGCCGCCTTTGCTCGCGGCATATGCCGCTTGTCCAACTTTCCCGCGCTCGCCGTTGATCGACGACACCAGCACCACCGATCCGCCGGCGCGACGCAGCATCGGCGTGGCGGCCCGCAGCAGGTAGAACGCCGAGTCGAGATTGGTCGACATCACCGTCCGCCAATCGTCATCCGTGATCTTCCACAGCCGCGCGTCTCTGACCACGCCCGCCGCATGGACGATGATGTCGATGCGCCCGGCGTCGGCGTCAATGCGCGCGATCGCGCCAGCCACGTCGGCAGGCGCGGTCAGCTCACACTCGATGGGCGTCACGCCGGACGCGTCCACGCCTCGGCGGAGGTCGAGCGCGTAGACGCGGGCGCCGGCATCGGCCAGGCGTCCGGCGATCGCCGCGCCAATCGCCCCGGCCCCGCCGGCCACGACCGCGACCAGTCCGTCCAGCCGGCCGGCATCAGCGGGCGGCGTCACGAGGCCATCCGTTCGCGCAGGCGCAGCTTCCGCGCGCGAAACGCGCCCCACAGTGCGGCGCCAAGCGCGCCGGACAGGATCGACTGCGGGTTGCTGCGCACTTCCACGGTCATCTTCTGACCAACGGCGCTCTCGCGCATGGCGGCCACCAAACCCTGATCGGCCGCGAGGCCGCCGGTGATCAGCACCGGCCCGGTGATGCCAAGCGACATCACCAGTTTGATGGCGCGTCCGGCCATCGACGAGTGGATGCCCTTGAGGATGTTCGGCAGGCTGATGCCTCGCGACACCATGTTGATCACGTCGGTCTCCGCCAGCACGGCGCAGATCGATGAGCAGCTCTCCGGCGCGTCGGCCTGCAGCGACAGCGTGCCGACTTCTTCGAGCGACACGCCAAGATATCGCGCGATGTTCTCCAGGAACTGCCCGGATCCTGACGCGCACTGGCTCGTCATTCGGTAGCCCAGCACCTTGCCGCGCTCATCCATCGCGACGGCGCGCGTATGCAGCGCGCCCATGTCGATGATCGCACGCGCCTGTGGCTCGAGAAAGAGTCCGCCCCGCGCGTGGGTCGTCATCCCGTAGAAATGTCCGGTCCGAAACGGGACATTCTCGCCCTCGCCGGTCGTGGCCACATAGGTGACGTCGGCGGCGCCGGCGCCGGCCTCGCGCAGCAGGCTCTCGAAGACGCCGCGCGCGACGGGAATCGCGTCGCGCCGCCGGATCCGCTCGGCCTGTCCGGCAATCAGGCGCTCGCCGCCGGCCCCGTCGGTCTCCACGAGCACGACCTTGACCACCGCCGAACCCACGTCGACACCGGCCGTGAGCATCGGCGCCGCATCCTGTGCGACCAGCCGCTCTTGCGCGTCCCGCTCCATGTTGTCCATGCCTTGCTCCTGATCAGTGAGTCGTCACGGCATGGCCGCGCGTCGCTTCCCGGAGTGCGAAGAGCGCCGCGCCCAGCGCGCCGGTGTAAATGGAATCGTCCGAGATGTTGATGTGCACATCCCCGTAGTTCTCCCTGAGCAGCGCGCGCAGCGCCCGCACGGCCGCGGGATTTTTCGCCACACCGCCGGTGAATGTGAACTGGTCGCTGACGCCGCCGGATCGGGCGATCAAGGACATGGCGCGCAGGATGATGGCGCGGTGCAGCCCGGCCAGAATGTCCTCGCGCTTCTCGCCAAGCGACAGGCGCTCTCTCAACTCCGCCCCGGCGAACACCGTGCAGGTGGAGTTGATGCGCACGGGCGTCTTCGACTCGCAGGCCAGCGGTCCGAGCTCGTGCAGGCCAAGATTCATTTCGTCGGCGATGTAGCCGAGATAACGGCCGCAGCCGGCCGCACACCGGTCGTTCATCTGAAACGACGTGACGATGCCCTGATCGTCCACCTGAATGGCCTTCGTATCCTGGCCGCCGATGTCGAGCACCGTCCGCGTGTCCGGAAACATCGCGTGCGCCCCGAGGCCGTGGCACAGGATCTCGGACTTGATCTGCCCCTCCGGGAACGGCAGGCGCTGCCGTCCGTAACCGGTGCCCACCGACCCGATCTGCGACAGTTTCAACGCGGCGATGTCCGTGACCGCGCGGCCCAGTTCACCGTCCGCGTCCCCGGCGTGCACCAGCGCGGCGCGCACGTGCTCTTCGAATTGCCCGGCCGCTTCGGCCGAGTTCTCGACGTCGAGAATGGCCTTGTCGAACAGGCCCACGACCTGATCGAATCCGACGCCGGTCGCGCGCGCCTCACCCTCGGCCAGCTGCATGTACCGGCTGCCGGCCAGATCTCGAAAGAAGTCGCTCTTGCGCCGCGTGCCCTCGGAGAACAGTTCCGGTATCTCCACTTCCATTTGTTCGGTGATGCGCGCGACGGCGGGTTTCAGCCCCGGACCGCCGGTCAGCAGCTTCGACGCGAATCGCTGCAGCTCGCGCGTCAGCACGAACAGCTGCGATCGGTACTGCTGCGCGCGGAACCAGCGCTCCAGCGTCAGCACGCTCTGCCGCGCCTGCGCCGCGGGGACGCCGGCTGCGTCGAGGCGGCCGCGGATCAGCGAGAAGCGCGTATTGATCAGCGCCTCGCCCATCGCCACCTGGCACGCCACCTCGTAGTTGCTGCGGCTGTTCGTGATGCCACGCCCCATCACGGTGCCGTCCTCACCGAGGACCACGGCCTTGGTGGTGGTGGAACCGAGATCAACGCCAATGGTGTAGTTCATGCCGCACCGCCGAGGCGTTTCTGCTCGAGCATCTGGAAGTACGACTCCAGGCGATTCTTGATGTTGGCCGCGGAGAAGTAGCGGGGATCGACCAGGTCGCTTTCGATGAATCCGCCGGGCTTGCCCGAGCGTTTTTCCACCTCGCGCAGAATATGGAGCTGACCGGCGCTGAAGGAATTGCAGCTCTTGACAGAGTTGATGAGGAACCCGTCGGCCTCGTAGTCGCGCACATACTGCGCCAGCATTTCGATGCGGGTCGGCAGGCCCAGGTTCGTGTAGCAGCCCAGGCAGTACTCCGCCAACGATTCGAGCGGCCGCGATGGGTCGTGACGGAAGCCGGCATCGTAGACCCCGCCGACCTTCGTGTAGGTCGACGCCACGGCCACCGCGCCTTCATCGGCAAACATCTTCCAGAACTGGCGGAAGCTCGTCCAGTTCGGCGGCCCCTCCACGACCACGCGGAAGCGCTCCTTCTCGATGTCGCCATCCGGCGTCACCGGCCCCTTGCCCTCGCGGATGCGTTCGGCGATTTCAGCGCGGAGGGCCTGGTAGTACGCCACGGCGCCTTCGGTGCCGCGAAACGCGCTGAAGATCGGCCCCACGTAGTAGACCGCGCCGAAGTACGCGTCGATCGGCGACGGCTTGTGCTTGGCCGACTGCAGCACCCACACGAGGTCGTCCTCCGCCTGCGCCGACAGCTTCAGGTGCTCGCGCAGTTTGTCCTCGTCATAGGCGCGACCGCTGATGCGTTCGAGCGCGGGGATGATGTCGTCCTTCAGCTGCTTCACCACGTAATCGCGCATCGCCGGCGTGATCCGGCCGTCCGGCTGATACGGCACGTGCAGCATGGCCACGGGCGCGTGATACTCCTCGCGCAGCAGCTCGAACCACTTCAGAAACGTGAAGCAGCCGGTATAGGACAGCAGAAGAAGATCCGGGTTCGGCAGCCGCTGGCCGGTCGGCCCGATGTTGCCGGACTTCATCATGCCGATGTCGCTCTTGACGTACGTGCACACGTCCTCGGAGTGCCCGAGCTTCTCGGCAATCGAGATGTATTCCGCCGTCTTGCCGCGCATCGCGGACTGCAGCGAGTTGATCTCCGGCAGCACGGGCAGCAGGTCGAAGCTGAGCAGCAGCTCCGTGAGGTTGCCGGGCACGAACGTGTACACGTTCTTTTCGCCGGTCTCCGGCGCCGCCGCCAGCCGATCGAAGTGCCGCGCGATCATGGTCTTCTGGCGCAGCTGGCTGTCGTCTTTCTGCGATTTGGTCGGGATCGTCATACCGCGCTCCACAACTTGATCGAATCTGCGAACGTTCCGGCCTGTTCCCGAATGACCTGAAACTGGCCGGTGTTCTCCGAGTACTTGAACGCGGTCCACGGCACGCCGTGCCGCTCGACCGCACGCACCGCCATCGGCTGATCCAGCAACGCCGGATCACAGAAACTCGGTGCGCAGAACAACACGCCTTCCGCCTGGCTCCGCCGGATGCGCAGGATCAGGTCGGCGCCTTTCTCACCCTTGTCGATATAGCGGGTCGGGCTCGCCATGGCATCCTGCAGGAAGGCCATGACCAGCTGTTGCATCGGGTCGCCGTCGGTGGGAATGTCCGACTGAATCCACCGATGCACCTGCACGAAATCGTCATCGACGATGTAGCAGCCCGCGCGCTCGAGCGTGCGAATCAGACCGATGGGTGGCTGCTCACAGAAGGAGCCGGTGAGCATGACGCGCGCCTGATCCAACGGCACGCGCGACGCGTCCTCGGCAATCAGCGCACGATATTCGCGGAACATCTGCGTCGCATCCTGCACCGGAATCACGACGCTGGCGCGCAGCAGCAGGTACAGCTCGGACGTCGGGACCTTCCAGGGTTCACGCTGGCGCAGCGCGTAGAGTTCACGCACTTCCCGTCGCAGCGCATTGTAGAGGCCGATCGACGCGCGCAGGGCTTCCGCATCGTACGGCCGGGCGCCGCGCTCGGTGAGCGAACGCGCCAATTCGTCGAGTTCGTGCCGGTAGAAGCGGCCGCCGATCTCCGGCTCGAAATTCTGCGGCACGTCGAGATACCGGACCAGCTTGTCCGGAAACAGCATCTGCCACATCCCGGACAGATTCCGGATCACGTCGCAGATGGCCGGGAAGAGGACGCCATCAAGGCAATCGAGCCGTCCGCTGAGGCCGAGCTCGATCGTGCTGCGGGGAATGTGGCAGATGTACGACTGGTAGTAGGCGTCGCCCTTGATGATCTCCAGGTCGTCGCGCGCGCCCATCAGCCCGACGGGAAGCACGCCCTGCGCGTGAAGGATCTCGCAGGGAACATAGATCGGCATGAACCCCACGGCGAGTCCGCCGGTGCGCGCTTTCCAGTCACGCACGGTCGCCAGGGAATAGTCGCGATAGATCGCATCCGCGCGCTCAACGAGAGCGGACAGCGGAGTGCCTTCGGTGCTCATGCGTGCCTCCATGCCGGTGACCGCTTCTCCATGAACGCGGTCAGACCTTCGACCGCGTCAGCGGTGTGCATCAACTCGGTGAGGTACTGCGCCTCGAGCTTCGGCAATTCGGCCCGGAGCCTCCCCGCCAGATCCGCCCGCACAGCGCGGACGGCATGACGAAGACTCGACGCCGACCGCGCATCGAAGCTCTCTTTCGCCCAGGCGATCGCGTCTTCCGCCGGATGCTCGCTGACCGAGCTGACGATCCCCATGCCGTGCGCGACGCCCGCGTCGACCGTCCGCCCGGTGAGGCACAGGTCTTCCGCATTGGCCCGGCCCACGCGGTCGACCAGCGCGATCGACGCGACCGGCGCGAAGACCCCGAGGACGATCTCCGGCTGCGCGAACATCGCGTCTGGGCCGGCAATGGCCCGATGACACAACGTGACGACTTCCAAACCGCCACCGAGGCACTGCCCGCGCACGGCCGCGATGATGACCACGCCCGAATCGAGCATCGCGAACGCCAGATCGCGAAACGCCGCCAGCATCGACTCGACCTGATCCGGCAGGTGTTCCTGCACGGAGGCGCCGAAGGAGAAGTGCTTGCCGGCGCCTTCCAGACAGATCGCCTTGAGGGGCGCCGACGCTTTCGCCTGCCGGAAGACGTCCGCCAGCTTGGCCATGACTTCGCGGTCAAGGATGTTGCCCTTGCCGTTGCTGAACGTGACACGCCAGTAGGCGCCGTCGTCGAGATGGCTCACCGTGACTTCAGACATGACGCGCTCCTTCACGACGCCGTATCGGGCGTGAGTTCCAGTTGCACGTACGGGCCGCCGGAAAACCCGTTGGTGCGAAAGAAGGTCAACACCGGCACGTTGTTGCGACGAACCATCGTGCGGATGACCGTGACGCCTGTTGCACGCAGACGCTGACAGCCTTCGCGCAGCAGCGCCGACGCGACGCCGGCGCGCGTGAAGGCGGGATCGACACCGATCTCCAGAATCCACCCGCACGGCTCGGAGCCGAATTCGAAAGCGCGGACGTCCCCAAACAGAAACCCGATCACGACCCCGGTGTGTTCAGCGGCCAGTCCCACCCTCCGGTTCGAGGAGCCACCGGTGAGAAACTCGCGGAACACGCGCTTCCAGTAGGCGGGCTTGTGCTCGCCGGTTTGCACGGCATCGATGCGGGCGATGGCGGACAAGTCGCCGGGCCGAAGCGAACGAACGGCGACGTCGGCTGCCGTCACACCCGCCCGTGCGCCCTGGCCAGGATCTCGTTGGTCAGTTCGTCTCCCCATGACGCGCCGTCAGCCAAACGCTGCCTGAGCAGAAGGAAATCGGCCTCTCGACACGCCTTGCTGCCTTCGTTGAACGCCCGGAATCCCGCGCGGCCTTCGGTCATCATGTTCAGGGCCAACCATGCGCGATTGCTCTCCTTGTTGCGATCCCAGTGCTCCAGTTTGTGTTTGCGCACGCTCTCAACCGTCTTCGACAGGCAACCGGGCATCGTATTGGCCAGCTTGAACACAAGCGCGTCCACCTCCCGGTCCAGCAGCGACAAGTCGACGGTCCCGCGCTCAAGAAGCTTTTTGCCGGCATCGCGATCAGCGCCCGTCTTCGACTCGCCGTAGACGATCTGCCCCTGTTCGATCCAGCGATCGGTGATCACGAGCGGATTGGGGATGAATTCGCCGTCGACTTTCAACGCCGGCACGACCTTGGCGATCAGACCGAGGCGCGCGGCCTTGTAGGAACTCCAGTGTTCACAGAGCGTGCAGCTTTCCATGGCGGCTTCGATCCCCACAAACAGCGGGAGGAAGTCCGTGCTGCCGCCGTCGGGCGCCGAGCCATGGCGCGGGCCGGCCTGACCGAACACCGCCAGATCCTGCGCAACCGTGAAGTCGCAGGCCATGCCGATTTCCTGGCCGCCGGCGATGCGCATGCCGTTCACGCGGCACACGACCGGCTTGTCGCACATCAGAATCGCGCTGACCATGTCATTGAAGAGCCGCATGTACTGGCGGTACTCCTCCGGATGACCCGCGTAGTACTCCGCGTACTCTTGCGTGTTGCCGCCCGTGCAGAAGGCCCGGCTGCCTGCACCGGTAAACACAACGGCGACGGCCGCGCGATCCGCAGAGGCACGGCGCATGCCCATGATCACGCCCTTGACCATGTCAGTCGTGTAGGAATTCAGCTGTGCGGGGTTGTCGAGCGTAATCCTGACCGTGTGAAGACCAGGCACCGGCTCGCCGGCCGGCGTGCGAAGCGGCGATTCTTCGTATCGCAGACCGGGAACATCGGTCCAGGGGGTGAGCGTGTGGTCTTTGAATGTCATGGCATCAGGCCTCGGGAATCAACACGATCCGGCCCCGCGCCGAACCATGGTGCAACTCTGTGAAGACACTGTTGATGGTGGAAAGCGGCCGTCGATCGACGAACTGCTCGAGTGAGATCCGGCCGGCCAGGGCCAGATCGACGACGGCCGGATAGTGTTCTGGGAGACACCCCCAATTGCCCATGGCCATCGCGTCGAACGCCATGAGATTCGACAACCGCACTTCGACGGGCGAGGCGGTGTATCCCACCACGGACAGCAGCGCGCCAGGACCGAGCAAGCCGAACGCCAGAGCCTGACCAGCGGGATGTCCGGAGGCTTCGAAGATCTTCATCCGCCACGACGGAATCTTCCGGGCATCGGCAAACTCTCTGACCTTCTTCCGTAGTGTCTTCACGTCCGATTCACGGGAATTCAGCGTCAGGGCCGCACCATGCGATGCCATCTGCGTCAGACGATCATCACTGAGGTCGATCGCCACAACGGCGGCGCCAAGCGCGGCGGCGATCTGCACGCCAAATCCGCCGACGCCGCCGACGCCAACCCACACCGCAAGATCGCCGGCCTGGACGCCCGCGCGCATGATCGCGGCGTAGGGTGTCGAGACCGCGTCCGCGACAACGGCCAGGGCCTCAAGTGAGAGACCCGCCGTGTTGATCTGGGCATTGCCAAGATCTGGAACGAGACACAGCCCGCGGGCTGGCACTTTCACGTGGGTGCCGAAGCCCCCATGCACGTCGTTGCCGGGAAACACCTGCTTCGGACAAATCTGGCCGCGACCGGCCTGGCAGGCCGCGCACGTTCCGCAGGGAATGACCGCCGGGACCACCACCGGCTTCCCCAGCCACTCACCGGCGCCAGCGCCGGCGGCGACAACGGTTCCGCTGATCTCATGCCCGAGCGTGAGGGGAAACGGGTGCCGGGTCGGAACGTGGTCGTAGTAGAACCCGAGATCAGTGTGGCAGACACCGCAGCCGGCAACCTTGACGATGACCTCGCCGGGGCCAGGTTCTTCGTCTCTGGTCAGAAGAACCATCGGGTGATCCAACCGTTCAACGACCCAGGATTCGATGCGCACCAACGCCTCCGTGTGGTAAATAGGTAAAACAGTTCCTATTTACCTATATTCAAGGTGGCGCGTCAACGAATTTCTCGCGAGGTGCGTATTCCGGCCATCGAGGGCCGACGATGGCGCGTACAAAGAAAAAGCCCCGATCCGCAGTGATGCGAATCGGGGCTGGTGAAAAATAATCCCGGCAGTGACCTACTCTCCCACGCAGTTACCCACGTAGTACCATCGGCGGTAGCAGGCTTAACTTCCGTGTTCGGAATGGGAACGGGTGGAACCCTGCTCCTATAGCCACCGGGAAACTTGTCTTGCGCAATTCATCGATCAAAGAACAATGTGGCGGCGGAACATACGCCCGCCGGCACCGACATCTGAATACCCTGCAAACGGTAGTTTCTTCGTCACCACTATTGGGAAAAAGAATCAATGATCAAGCCTCACGGCTGATTAGTATCGGTAAGCTTCACACCTCGCGGTGCTTCCACACCCGACCTATTAACCTGGTCATCTTCCAGGAGCCTTCAGAGACTTGCGTCTAGGGAGATCTCATCTCGTGGAGCGTTTCACGCTTAGATGCTTTCAGCGTTTCTCGCTTCCGCACATAGCTACCGAGCGCTACCCCTGGCGGGATAACTCGTACACTAGAGGTGCGTCCAACCCGGTCCTCTCGTACTAAGGTCAGCTCCACTCAAATCTCCTGCGCCCATGACAGATAGAGACCGAACTGTCTCGCGACGTTCTAAACCCAGCTCACGTACCACTTTAACCGGCGAACAGCCGGACCCTTGGAACCTGCTACAGCTCCAGGATGTGATGAGCCGACATCGAGGTGCCAAACCCTTGCGTCGATGTGAACTCTTGGCAAGGATCAGCCTGTTATCCCCGGCGTACCTTTTATCCGTTGAGCGATGGCCCTTCCACGCGGAACCACCGGATCACTAAAGCCTGGTTTCCCACCTGCTCGACTTGTAAGTCTCGCAGTCAAGCTCGCTTATGCTTTTGCACTCTAAGGCTGATTTCCAAACAGCCTGAGCGAACCTTCGCGCGCCTCCGTTACACTTTAGGAGGCGACCGCCCCAGTCAAACTACCCGCCTAGCAGTGTCCTTGCCCTCGATAAGAGGGCGAAGTTAGAGCGTCGCAATCGTCAGGGTGGTATCTCACCATTGGCTCCCCCGAATCCGAAAACCCGGGTTCAAAGCCTCCCACCTATCCTGCGCAGACGACGGCAACACTCACTACTAAGGTGCAGTAAAGGTGCACGGGGTCTTTTCGTCTAGTCACGGGCAACCGGCGTCTTCACCGGTACCACAAATTCGCAGTGCCCCTCGTTAAGACAGCGCCCAAATCATTACGCCATTCGTGCAGGTCGGAACTTACCCGACAAGGAATTTCGCTACCTTAGGACCGTTATAGTTACGGCCGCCGTTTACCGGGGCTTGAGCTCGAAGCGTCGCCTTGCGGCTAACCTCTCCCTTTGACCTTCCGGCACCGGGCAGGCGTCAGACCCTATACGTCGTGTTCGACTTCGCAGAGTCCTGTGTTTTTAGTAAACAGTTGCTTGGGCCTCTTTATTGCAACTCCACAACGCTTCGGGAGTAAATCCCTACACGTTACGGAGCACCCCTTCTTCCGAAGTTACGGGGTTAGGTTGCCGAGTTCCTGAACGAGGGTTCTCACTTGCGCCTGAGGATTTTCTCCTCGCCTACCTGTGTCGGTTTGCGGTACGGGTACCAGGACGACTCCTTAGAGGATTTTCTTGGCAGCGTAGCGTCTGCGGCTTTATGAGCCTTTCGGCTCTCGCTTCGGTCTCTCAGGGTTGAATGACTCACCGGATTTGCCTGGCGAATCCCCCTACAACCTCAACCAGCACATCCATCAGCTGGCCCGCATAGCTTTCTGCGTCTCCCCATCGTGATAACGTCTTCCTGCTAGTTCCGGAATATTAACCGGACATCCATCCGCTACGCCTTTCGGCCTCGCGTTAGGTCCCGACTTACCCTGAGCGGACGAACCTTCCTCAGGAAACCTTAGGCTTACGGCGGAAAAGATTCTCACTTTTCTTATCGCTACTTATGCCGGCAGGGTCACTTGTCTAGCCTCCACTAGTTCTTTCGATCTAGCTTCAATGACTAGACAACGCTCTTCTACCAATCGACGATCCCGCAGGATCGTCAAGTCGACGGCTTCGGTGTTGTGCTTAAGCCCCGTTGGATTATCGGCCCAGAGCCGCTTGACCAGTGAGCTATTACGCTTTCTTTAAAGGATGGCTGCTTCTAAGCCAACCTCCTGGTTGTCTCGGCGTCTCCAGATCCTTTCCCACTTAGCACAAACTTAGGGACCTTAGCCGGTCGTCTGGGCTGTTTCCCTCTCGACAATGAAGCTTAGCCCCCACTGTCTCACTGCCGGATTGCAGATCGTTGGCATTCGAAGTTTGATTGGATTCAGTAACCTGGTAAGGCCCCTAGTCCATTCAGTGCTCTACCACCAACGCTGACCATCCGACGCTGTCCCTAAAGACATTTCGAAGAGAACGGGCAATCACGAAGTTTGATTAGCCTTTCACCCCTACCCTCAGCTCATCCGAGCTCTTTTCAA